>JAKAPL010000101.1 GCA_021807105.1 Myxococcales bacterium
CGACGACCGACGAGGCGTGCGTAAAGCACCTCCCCCCAAGTCGTTTGGAGGGTGGCAAGCCCCCCGCAGGAGGAAGGAGCGAGCACACCCCCCCATGTCGTTGTAGGGGTGGCAAGCCCCCCCTTCGGGAGGCGCGGGATCGGACGCCGCAGCAGCCGGACCGTGAATAAGACGGGCTGAGGCGGCTCACCCCGCGGCGGGCGCGAGGATCGGGAGCGCGACGCGGTCGGGCTTGGGGCGGGTCTTCCTCGCTTGCGCGAGGCTCGCATCCAGGGCGGGCAGGACGTGCTCGGCGGTGTAGCGGATCATGTGCTCCCCCTGGACCGCGAGGGCGATGGCACGGCGGACGAGGCTCGGGTGGCGGGCCCCCGCGCGGGCGGCGAGCCGCCAGAAGTGGCGCCGGCGATCGCCGAGCCCCACTCGCGCGACAGCCCGCAGGGCGATGAGGTAGTCACTCGGGGCGCCGCCCGCGGAGCTCTCCGGGATGCCGATCCGGTCGATGACCGCCGCGGCGCGCGCATAATAGGCGTCAGCCGTGTAGAGGTCGCGCATCAGGCGCGCGTATCCAGACAGGAGCGTCTCCTCGCCCATCGCGGTGACGAAGTTCGGCCGGCCGAACTGGTCGCCGCTGCAATCGCCGAGCAGCCGCCCCTCGCGGGCGAGGCGGGCCCAGAGGTCGGTCCCGGGCAGCGCGGTCAGGACGCCGACCATCGCGAGCGGGATGGGGGAGGCGCGGATGAAGTCGCGCTGGGCCGCGAAGGTCTCTTTCGTGTCGCCGTCGAAGCCGACGATGAAGCCGCCCATGACCTCCAGGCCGGCGCGGGTGATCGTCTCCACCGCCGCCGACAGGTCCACCGCCGCGTTCTGCGTCTTGTGGGTCGCGCGCAGCGTCTCGGGGCTCGGCGTCTCGATGCCGAGGAAGACCGAGTCGAACCCGGCCCGAATCATCGCCGCGAGCAGGGCCGGATCGGCGGCGAGGTTGACGGACGCCTCGGTGTAGAAGGTGAATGGCCGGCCATGGGCCTCTTGCCAGCGCTCGATGTGCGGGAGGAGGAGGCGGACCGCCTTCTTGTTGCCAATGAAGTTGTCGTCGACGATAAAGACCGTGCCGCGCCAGCCGAGGGCGAGGAGCGAGTCCAGCTCGGCGAGGACCTGCGCGGGCGTCTTCACCCTCGGGACGTTGCCGAAGGTCGCCACGATGTCGCAGAACTCACAAGTGAATGGGCAGCCGCGCGAGGTTTGGACGGCGGCCGAACGATAGCGCGAGAGGTCGAGGAGGTCATAGCGAGGCGGTGGGACGCCCGCGAGGTCGGGGCGGGCGCCGGGGGGCGGCGAGAGGAGCTTCGGTCCGCCGCGTTCGAGGGCGGCGCTGATCGCGGCCGTACGCCCCTCGGCCTCGGCCTGGAAGACGTGGTCGGCCTCGGAGAAGAGGGCGGGGGAGGCGGTCGCCGCCGGCCCGCCGACCATGGTCTTCTTACCGAGCTGCTTCGCGCGCCGGACGACGGCCTGCATGGAGGGCGCCTGGACGAGCATCCCCCCGACGAGTACGGCGTCGGCCCAGAGGAGATCCTCGTCCTGAACGGGGGCGACATTCGCGTCGACGAGCCGCAGTTCCCAGGAGCGCGGCAGGATGGCCGCGAGGGAGGCAAGCCCGAGGGGCGGCAGCACCGCCCCCTTCTTCATCAGAGGGAGGCTGTACTGGAAGCCCCAATAGGTGACCGGAAACTCGGCATGGACCAAGAGCACGCGCATGGGAGCATGGATAACCCCCTCGCGTCACGGGTCTGTCACGGACGCTGATCCGTCGCTGCGGTCCTCACCGTACCACCATCGTACGGTTCCGGTCCTCGCTCCGTCTGCTCTGGGGCGAGGAGCAAAGCTTCGTGGATCTGCACCCTTCTCGCCGGCCAGGGCCGCGCCTCGCACGGGGTGTTCGCTTCTTACGGACGGATTAGGGCCTCGCCTCAGCCCTTGCCCCCGGCCGGTTCTTCGTATCGCGCGAGCGCGCGACGGATGCGGGTGGCTGCCTCGCGGCGCAGGGCGGGCGGCGCGAGGACCTCGGCCCCCCCGGCGAAGGAGAGAGCGAAGGAGATCGTCCAGCCGTCCGCTGGGCCATTCAGGGTGAGGGTAGCCCTCTCCTGCTTCACCTTTTGCACGGACTCCTTTCCGAATCGTTCCTCGGCGTAGCGGATGGCCGGGCCGCCGCGTAGGCACAGGCGTGGCCGCTCCTCCTCGGGCCCCGGCGGGGGCATGGGCGGCACGCCGTCCTCGGCGGGTGGACGCGTCTCGGATGGCAGCGGCGCGAACCGGCGATGGCCGAGCTTCGCTGACCGGATGCGGTCCACGCGGAAGTTCCGGTCCCCCTTCCGGGTGAGGCAGAAGGCGAAGAGGTAGAAGTGGCCCTGGGCCCAGCGCAACGCGCGTGGGTGGACGGGGCGGACCGACAGCTCGGCGCGCCCCTCGTTCCAGTACTCGAGCGTCACCTCTCGCCGCTCGGCGATGGCTTTGCGCAAGGCCGCCGCGATCTCCGCCTCGGCGGGGAGCTTGGCCACCGCGAAGCGCTCCTGAAGCTGCCGGTAAAGGGGCAGCAGATCGGCGGGGAGGGCGGCCTCCAGGCGGCCGACGGCCCGCGCGACCGTCCCGTCGTCGGCCTCTGCCATCCCCCGCGCGGCGGCGGCGAGCGCGAGCGCTTCGAGGACCGTGAAGCGTGGTGGCTTCTGGAACGCCTGGGCGAGATCGACGTAGACGCGGCCGTCGTCGACCCGAACGTCGATGCAGTCGTCCGGGGCGAACGGGGGCTGGCCGACCATCAGGAGGAAGTCCAGTTCCTCGATGAGCGCCTTGGGCGTCATCGACATGAGGCCCGCCAGCTCGTCGATGGAGGTCCCAGGATGGCGCGCGGCGTAGGGGACGAGCCAGAGGAGCCTGCGCAGCCGCTCTTGCAGGTCGGAGACCACGGGCTTGTCGCGGCCTCGGCGGTCGGCGCGGCGCGCGCTCACGACTCCGCTCCGTGGCGATCGAGCAAGTCGCGCAGCACCTCGCGAGCCCGTTCACGCAGCTCCGGCGGCCCGAGGATCTCTGCCCCCTCGCCGAGCGGGAGCACGGCGCGCAGGAACGCCTCGCCGTCGGTCACCCGGACGGCGAGCACGACGCCCCCCGTGTCCCGCGCGATGGTTCGCGCCCCGGCGAACGTGCGGTCGGCGAGGAACGCGAGGTCGCGGTCGAGCCGCAGCCGGGCCTCGACCCCCTCGCCGCGCCCGAACTCCCAGGGGCGCGCCGCGGCAACCTTCTCGATCCGGAAGTCCGCCGGGACCTCGAAGTCCGGGGACTTGGGTCGCACGGCGTTGACCGTGAGGTCGACGATCCGGTCCACGCGGAAGTGGCGCACGTCGCCACGCAGGTGGCAGTGCCCCGCGAGGATCCAGACGCCGGAACGGTAGGCGAGGCCGTAGGGATCGACTTCGCGCTTGGAGACGCGCCCTCGTTGTAGGGAGCGGTAGCGGAGGAGGACCCTCTTGCGGGACGCGATCGCCCGCGACAGCTCAGCGACGCGCGAGGAGAGGAGGCCCCCGCGCCGGGCGGACGAAGCGGCCCGGGCCCAGTCGCGGCCCACACCCGGCGGCTCGCCGGCCGCAAAGGCGATCTTCTTGAGCGCATGGGCGAGGTCGTCGCGGAACGGGAACGCCTCGCCCGCGAGGGCCGCCGCCCCGGAGGCGTACAGGACCGCCAGCTCGTCGGGGGGGAGCGCCAGCTCCGGCAGGTAGTAGGCGCCGCGGTCGAGCCGGTAGCCATCCTTCTCGCGCTCCTCGCCTTGGACGTAGACGAGGGAGATGCCCAGCTCGGAGAGATCGGCCTTGTCCCGTTCGAACTTGCGGATGTTCGCCTCCGGCGAGCCCGCGGCGTACTCGGCGGGGAACGCCTCCCCGATGTCCGCCCAGGAGAGCGGTTCGCGGGCATTCAAGAACAACGCCACGAGGTCCAGCAAGCGTTCAGCGCGTTCCATCCCTGACCGTCGGTAGTGGGCCATCTGCTCCGTGGCTCGGTCGCCGGATCTCACCGTACAACATCGCGCGGTTTCGGTCCCTGTCGCCAGGGTCGCGCCTCGAACACGCCCCATTCCCGATGGCCGCGGAAGATCCGGAGTTGCGGCGAGCGAGTTGTCCTCGTGGAACGGGTTCAGGATATCGCCGGCCGGTCCACGATGTCCAACGGGAGCCGGAATGCGCTAGACTCCCGCGCGGAGGTGCTCCGCCATGAACGTCGTGATCGTCTATGACAGCCGCAGCGGGAACACCGCGGACGCTGCCCGCCAGATCTCCGATCTCTTCCGGCAGAAAGGACACGAGGTCGAATCCCACCCGGTCGCCGAGGCCGGCGCCGTGACGGCCTCGGCCGACCTCCTCTGCGTGGGGAGCTGGACGCAGGGCCTGCTCGTCGTGGGCCAGCACCCGACCGCGGCCATCCTGCGTTGGATCGACGGGTTGCCGCCTCTCGCGGGCAAGCCGGCGGTGGTCTTCTGCAGCTACGCGATCGCGGCAGGCGGCACGCTCGCGAAGATGGCGTCGGCGCTCTCGGCAAAGGGCGCCGCGGTCCGCTGGCAGCTCCCGTTCCGCGGCCGCCGCGCCCGGGATCTCTCTGGCTTCTCGTCGTGGATCCAGGAAGGCGCGAAGTCACCGGCGCCGCGCCCCTGACCGCGGCGCCGGCGGCGTCTTCCCGTCCACGGGCCTGCCCGATCGCTCGCGCGGGCGGCGGAGCCCGCGCGAGCTCGACGCGGATCGCGCTCTTCGTCGCCGGGGCGTGGCCGCCGGGAGACTCTGGGGACTTGCTGTCCGGCAGGGCAGGCTCGATACGGAAACATTAGACTTGCGCGCGGCCGGCCCTCGTGCGTAGGCTGCCCGCCGCAGGATCTCTCGGAAACCCCTTGCCCCGCTCCTCGATCCCGTTCATCGCGTGTTTGCTGGCCGCCTGCGGTCCGTCCGGAGAGCTGCCGCGGACGGGCTTCCTCGATGCTCCTGTCGCCGCGGTCGCGGCGCAGGTCTCTGGTCGCGTCGAGTCGCTTCGGGTCCGGGAGGGCGACCGGGTCCGCCGCGGGGAGCTGCTCGCCCAGCTCGACGCCCGAGAGAAGGAGGCGCAAGTCGCGCAGGCGCAGGCGACCCTCGACCAGGCCCGCGAGGCGCTCAAGGAGGCAGAGGCGAACCTCCACGCCGCCCTGCCGACGGTCCGGGGCGCGGGCGCGGACATCGCCCGCGCGCAGGCGACCCTCGACGAGGCGCGGATCAACTTCGACCGGACGCGGCGCCTCGTCGCGGGCAAGGCGGCCACCGACGCCGACCTCGTGACCGCGCGGGCGCGGATGCTCGAGGCGAAGGCTCAGCTCGAATCGCTCGGCGCGACGAAGGCGGCGACGCAGGGAAAGGTCACCGCGTCGAGCGCTGCGGTCGCCGATGCCCGCGCGGCGATCGGGACCGCCGAGGCGGCGCTCGGGGTCGCGAAGGTCCAGCTCGCCGAGGAGCAGATCCTCGCCCCGTTCGATGGCCTCGTGGTCAACCGTAACCTCCAGGAGGGCGAATGGGCGGCGCCGGGAACGCCGGTCGTCACGGTCGAGGACCTGGGGCAGCTCTGGGCGCGGCTGGACATCGAGGAGACGCGGCTCTCCGGACTCAAGCTCGGCGACCCAGGGGTGGTGCGGGTCTTCGCGGTCCCGGGCCGCACGTTCCGTGGCCACGTGATCGAGATCGGCGCGGAGGGTGAGTTCGCGATCAACCGCGACGTCAAGCGGGGCCGCCCCGACATCCGCACCTTCCGCGTCCGCGTCGCGCTCGACGAGCGGACCGACGCCCTGCGGCCGGGCATGACGTCCGAGGTCTGGTTCCCGTCGCTCGGCGAGCATCTCCCGCGCTGATCGACCAATTTCCTAGAAGCTCATGCCGCGCGAAGATTCAGCGATGCTCCTGCAAGGTAGTTCCCGGACAGGAGACTAGCTCATGGAGGAGCCCGAGTACGCCATCGAGGCGCGCGGGATCGTCAAGCGCTTCGGCTCATTCACCGCCGTCGACGGGATCGACCTCCAGGTCCGCCACGGGGAGCTGTTCGGGCTCCTGGGGCCGAACGGCGCGGGCAAGACGACGCTCGTCCGGATGCTGACCGGCATCGTCCCCATCACCGCGGGCGATGCGTTCGTGGCGGGCGTGGACGTGAAGCGGGACCCGGACGCCGTGCGGCGCGCCCTCGGCGTCGTCCCGCAGGCGCTGACGTCGGATCTGGACCTCTCCGGCTACGAGAACCTGGACATCTATGCCCGCTTCTTCGACATGCCGCGCGCCACGCGCAAGCCCAGGATCGAGGAGTTGTTGCACAAGGTGGGGCTCTGGGAGCGGCGAAAATCGCTGGTCAAGACCTACTCCGGCGGCATGCGCCGGCGGCTGGAGATCGCCCGCGGCCTCGTCCACAAGCCGAAGGTCCTCTTCCTGGACGAGCCGACGATCGGGCTGGATCCGCAGAGCCGCCGCGTCATCTGGGACCTGCTCCTCGACCTGCGCAAGGGTGCGGAGCTGACCGTCTCGCTGACCACCCACTACCTCGACGAGGCCGAGGCGCTCTGCGACCGGGTGGCCATCGTGGACCAGGGCAAGATCGTCGCGTTGGGCACGACGCCCGAGCTGAAGGCGCTCGTTCCGGGCAGCGACACCGTCGAGCTCACGCTGGAGAACGAGCTTTCCGAAGCGGGGGGCGCGGAGATCCAGGCGCTCCCCGGCGTGCGCGAGGTCGAGCGGCAGGGGAAGAGCCTCAAGGTGCGCGCCGACGGCGGCGCCGCGCTCCTGCCGCGGATCATCGAGTCGGTCCGCGCGGGCGGCGTGGGGGTCGCCGCGGCCGCGCTCTCACGCATCAGCCTCGAGGACGTCTTCATCCACTTCACCGGCCGCTCGCTGCGCGAGGAGGGCGCCCCGAAAGGCGGCCCGCGGGCGCCGTTCGCGCGGAGGTTCTCGTGAGGAAGACGCTGGCGGTCATGGAGCGCGATCTCCTGCGCATCCTCCGCAACCCCGCGGCGCTGCTCTCCGCCGTGGTGCTGCCGGTGATGTACCTGCTCATCCTGGGCAACTCACTCAACGGTCCGCTCACCGGCCTGCGGCTCGGGGTGGTGAGCCAGGATCAGGGACCGCAGGCGCGCGCGCTCCTCGGCGCCCTCCAGGCCGTCGCCCACGGGCCAGCCACGGTGGTCCTCGTCCCGCTCGACGATCCGGAACGCGCCTTCACGATGCTCCACGCTGGCGACATCTCGGGGCTTCTCATCATCCCTTCGACCTTCTCCCGCGACCTCGCGCGGGGCTTGAGCGCCTCGGCCGGGCTCTACGTCGACAACGTGGACGCGATCGCGGCGACCTCCATCGAGGCCGCGGTGCAGAGCGTTCTGCCGGCGCTGCGCACCCCGCTCGCCCGCTTCGAGACCCACCTCGGCGAGGCCGAGATCCGCGCGCAGGAGATCTACCCGCGGGTCGACTACGACACCTCGCTCATCCCCGGCGTGGTCGTGATGTCGCTCTTCACCGGCAGCATGCTCTCCGGCGCCTTCAACCTGATCATGGACCGGTTCCTCGGCATCCACGAGAGCTACCTCTCGACGCCCCTGCGCCGACTTCACATCAACCTCGGGATCCTGCTGTCGGGCACGGTGACGACGCTCCTGGCGAGCAGCCTCGTCCTCGCCATCGGCTTCCTGATCACCGGCGCGACGGTGCATGGAGGGCTCGCCGGCTGGGCGGCGCTGTTTGGGGTGATGGTCCTCACCGGCCTCGGCCTGCTGGCGATGACCATGATGGTCATGGGCCGCGCCGGCCACCCGCGCATCGCCGGGGTCATCAACGGCTTCCTGTCGATCATCCTCTTCTTCCCGTCGGGCGCGCTCTATCCGCTCGCGAGCTTCCCGTGGTGGCTGCGCGCGTTCGCGCACGTCGATCCGGAGACCCACGCCGTCGCCGCGCTCAAGGCGATCCTGTTCCGGGGCGGTGACCTGTCCGCCGCCGGCGCCCACGTCGCCTGGCTCGCGGTCTTCACCGCGCTCATGCTGCTGATCTCCACCGCGAGCATGAAGCGGACGTTGTGAGCGCGCTCCCGGGGGCCCGCGGTTCGGGGAGCCGCCGGGGCGGAGAGCGGGGCGCGCGGCCGGGGCAAGCGGGGCGAGAGCCCCTGGATGAATATCCCCCTCCCCCCGCGGATCGCTCGGTGGTAGAAGGAGCAGAGTGGACTTCCCGTCGGCCGAGGATCCCGCCCGCGCGGCGCGGCGGCTGCGCGCCCGCGCCGATCTGCTGGAGCGGCTCGACCACGCCGCCGAGTGGCTGCAGCGCGCCCCGAAGCCTCCGCCTCCGCCGCTCCTGCGCGCGCTCGATGCCGCTGCTCGAGGGGCGCTCGCGCGGATTCCCGCGCCAGGGACGGGCTGTGCCGACTGCCCCCGCCGCGAGAAGTCTGCGTGCTCCTGCGGTGGCGGATGCGACGGCCAGGGATGCGGCGGAACACGCCCTTGCGGCGAACTGCGCGGCCGCGCCGAGGCGTTCGGCCGCGCATGGCAGGCGGTCGCGCGCGGCGGCGCTGGCTCGGATGGCTGGGCCGATCTCTGGTCGACGCTCGATCGGCTGCGCGAGGGTCTCGGGGTGGACCTCTAAGCCCGTCTTATTCACGGTCCGGCTGCTGCGGCGTCCGATCCCGCGCCTCCCGAAGGGGGGGCTTGCCACCCCTACAACGACATGGGGGGGTGTGCTCGCTCCTTCCTCCTGCGGGGGGCTTGCCAC
>JAKAPL010000102.1 GCA_021807105.1 Myxococcales bacterium
TCCTCGTGGGTGGCGGCGACGACGCGCACGTCGACGCGGCGCAGCTTCATTCCGCCGACGCGGCGCACCTCGCCGTCCTGGAGCGCGCGCAGGAGCTTCGCCTGGGCGGCGGGGGGCAGCTCGCCGACCTCGTCGAGGAAGAGGATCCCGCCGTCGGCCTGAACGAAGAGGCCGTCGCGCTCGACGGCGCCGGTGAAGGCGCCCTTCTCGCTGCCGAAGAGCTCGGACTCGACGAGGTCGCCGGTGAAGCTGGCGCAGTTGACGGCGACGTACGGGCCGCCGGCGCGCGGGCCGAGCGCGTGGATGGCGCGGGCGACGAGGTCCTTGCCGGTGCCGGTCTCGCCGCGGATGACCACGGGGCGGTCGCTCTTCTCGGCGATGGCCCCGATGACGGGGAAGAGGCCCTTCACGTTCTCGTCGGCGGTGAAGATGCCGTAGAGCTCCTCGAGCGCGCTCGCGGGCTCGCCCTCGCCCTCGACCCGCAGCTCGAAGGGGCCCACGCGGAAGGTGGTGCCGAGGGGCAAGGTGGCGCCGTCGATTCCGACGCCGCCGGGGGTGATGGTCCCGTTGCGGCTCTTCTCGTCGTAGAGCCGCAGCCGCGTCCGCTCGCGCACGAGCCGCGCGTGGCGACCCGAGACGGTGGGGTGGGGGAGCCGCACGTCGCAGTCGGCGGACGAGCCGATGGTGAGCTCGTGGTCGAGCGGCACGCGCCGCGCCGGGCCGCGGCCGGGCTCGCCGACGACGAGCCGCAGGGGGCCAGTGAGCTCCTCTTCCTCCCGGTCGTGCACCGTGCCCGGCTCGCGCTCGGGGCCGTCCTCGTGAAAGGTCACCCAGACGTCGCCGAGCCGCAGATCCAGCTCGCCGATGAGCGTGATCTCGCCGCATATCGGCCGCCCACGCGCGAAAGTCCGGCCCCCCGAGTGGTCGACCAGCTTGAACCCGCCCTCGATGGGCTCGACGGAGGCGTGCAGCGGCGCCACCGAGGGGTGGGGGACGGTGACGTGTACGCCCTCGGACCAGCCGCCGCTGCCGAGGCTCATGCGCGGGCCCGCGACCGGACGGTGAAAGTAGTTGTCGGCGTCGAGCCGAACGACGAGGTGAGCCATCAGTGCACCATTCCGCCGTCGAAGTGCAGCTCCTCCGCGCGCACGACGGGGCCGGCGCCGCCGAGGAGGAGCCGCTGCGCGACGTGGCGCAGCTCGCGGAAGTTGCCGGGCCAGGGGTGGCGGCGGAGCGCACCGACGGCGGAGGGGTCGAGGGTCGGGGGCTCCCCGGGAGAGAGCAGCCCGAGCAGGCGCTCGAAGTAGATCGCGATCTCGTCCGGCACCTCGCGGAGCGCGGGGAGGAGGTGGACGCCCCCGAAGCGGCGGCGGAGCGCCGGCGAGAGCCGCTCGGGGAGCGCTTGGAACGAGAGGAAGAGCCGGCTGTAGACGGCAGCTGAGATCCGAGGAGATCTGGCGGTAGGGTCGACCGGCTCTTGAATCCGCCGCCGGATCGAAGATGGCTGGGGGCTCGATCCTGGATCGAGGGGGTCCGGGGGGAGACTCGCAAGTTGTGGGAGCGCTGTGAGCTTTCGCCGAGCGCCTGAAAGTGGCGCTGAGTGGGGGAGCGACAGAAGATCTGGAGCGGAGAAGAAAGAAGGGACCCGAGCCTCGCCGCCCGGGTCCCGGTGTCGGTACGTTTGGGAGCGCCGACGCATCCGACTCTCGTTCGATTTCTTTCTCCGGTCCAGTTCTCGGCGCCTGTGAGGCAAGGGCCCGGTCCAAGGGAGCCTACGACAGGAACATTGCGGGTGGTGCGGGGAGGTCTTCTTCGTCTGCCGGCAGTGTGACCGCGGCCAGATCTACTGCGGCAAGTCGGAGTGCCGGCAGATGGGTCATCGTCGCGCTCAACGCCTCGCCCGGGCGAAGCACCAGCAGTCGGAAGAGGGTCGGCTCGACCACCGGGACCACCAGCGAGCCTACCGGGCGCGGCTGCGGGAGCGCTCGCGCGTGACGGAGACGGGTACTCAGAAACTTGCGCCCGGGCCAGAACCATGCTCGCGCGAGGGTGCCCCGCCGATGGACGGCGATGCAGCTCTCGGGCGGAGCGATTTGCGAGATGGATCGAATCACGGTGGTGCTGGCGCCGGACCGAGAGGAGACGCGGGTCCTGGTGCGCCGCGGGGACTTGGAGATGCTGCGCGGTCGCTTGGCGCCCTGGCACCGGGCGGACCCACGAGCGGCCCAGACCCTCCTCGACGCGCTGTCCCTCTGGCACCAGGAGCGGCTCTACGTTGTGCTTTCTGCCAGAGACCCGGAAGCTTCGTGCGGTCTGCACCTCTGCGACGGCTTCGGCTTCGGCAAAGAGACGCCCGCCTTCCACGTCGAGATCCTGGGCCATAGGCGGCGCGGCCTCGGCTCCTTCGCTGACTTGCACCAGCTCTCGCTCTGGGGACGGAAATGACCGTCCCCAAGCGGACCGAGGCCGAGATCCGTAGGCTCCACTTCGCCGAGCACTGGCCGGTCGGCACCATCGCCCGCCAGCTTCATGTCCACGAGGATGTCGTGCGCCGGGTCATCGGCCGCCTGCAACCCAGGCGAGCCCCGCTGTTGCGCCCGACCCTGATCGCGCCCTTCGCCGATTTCATCCAGGAGACCCTGGCCCAGTACCCACTGCTGCGCTCGACCCGACTCTTCGACATGGCCCGGGCTCGGGGCTACCAGGGCAGCGTGCGCACGCTGCGCGACTTCGTCGCCGGCGTCCGCCCGGTGCCCAGGCAGGAGGCTTTCCTGCGCGTCGACCCACTCATCGGCGAGCAGGCCCAGGTCGACTGGGCCCACGTCGCTCAAGTCCAAGTCCAGGGCGGCCAGCGCTCGCTCTGGCTCTTCGTCATGGTCCTCGCCTGGTCGCGCGCCCTCTTCGGCGAATTCGTCTTCGACCTCTCCATCCACTCCCTCTTGCGATCGCTCGGCCGGGGCTGCGCCTTCTTCGAGGGCACGCCTCGAAAGTGGCTCTTCGACAACGCCAAGACGGTGACCCTCGAACGCTACGGCGAGGCGGTCCGCTATCACCCCCTGCTCGTCGAATTCGCCGGCCGCTACTGCGTCCAGACCCGGGTCTGCGTGGTCCGCAAGCCCAACCAGAAGGGGCGCGTCGAGCGCGCCATCCGCTACCTGCGCGACCGCTTTCTCGCCGGACGGACGATCACCGACATCGAGGCGGGCAACCGCGAGCTGCTCACCTTTCTCGACCAGGTGGCTCACCCCAGGCCCCACCCGACGCAGCCGGGCCGGTCCGTCGCCGAATGCCTCGCCGAGGAGCGCACGCGCCTCTTGCCGCTTCCCGTGGCCCCAGTGCCCTCAGACCTCGTCCTCTCGGTCAGCGTCGACAAGACCGCCTTCGTCCGCCTGGATACCAACGCCTACTCCGTCCCGCCCGCCTACGTCGGCCGCACCCTCTCGCTCGTCGCCGACGACCGCGAAGTGCGCCTGCTCGACGGGAGCCAGGAGGTCGCCCGGCATCCTCGATCGTGGGGTCGCAGGCAGGTCATCGAGCGCTCCGAGCACCGCGAGGAGATCCTCCAACAGAAGCGCGCCGCCCGCGAGCCAAAGGGACGCGACCGCCTGGTCGCCGTCACGCCCCGGATCGCCTCGCTCTTCTCGGCCTGGGTCCTCGATGGCCGCAACGTCGGCTCCCTGACCGCCCAGACCCTGAGGCTGCTCGACCTCTACGGCCCCGCCCTCTTCTCCGAGGCCGTCACCGAGGCCCTCGCTCGGGGCACCAGCGACCCTGGGGCCCTCGCCCAGCTCTGCGAGCAACACCGCCGCGCCCACAAGACCCTGCCGGTCCCACTTCTCGTCGAGCTCGGCAATCACGTCCCCGACCGCCACGTCCAACCCCATGCCCTGGAGACCTACGATGCCAAACCAAAACGACGTGATTGAAGGCCTGCGGTCCATCGGCCTGCGCGCCCCGGCTGACAGCTTGCGCGCCCTGCTCGAACACACCACCAAGAGCCGCGCCTCGCCTTGGGAAACCTGCGAGCAGCTCGTGACCCTCGAACGCCGCGAGCGCGACTCCCGCAACCTTGCCCATCGCCAGAAGAGCGCCGCCCTCGGCACCTTCAAGACCGTCGATCGCTTCGACTGGTCCCATCCCCGCCAGATCGACCGCGCCCTCTACGAGCAGCTCACCACCCTCGACTTCCTCCGCCGTGGCGAGAACGCTCTCTTCCGTGGCCAGAGCGGCGTCGGCAAGACCACCCTCGCTCAGAACCTCGGCCTGCTCGCCCTCCAGCAGGGCTTCACCGTCCGCTTCTCGTCCCTCGCCGCCGCTCTCGCTGACCTCCTCCGTCAGGAGTCCCTGCCTGCCTTTGAGCGTCACCTCCGCCGCTACACCCGCCCCGACCTCCTCATCCTCGACGAGATCGGCTACCTCCCCTGCGACGCCCGCGCCGCTGATCTCCTCTTCAACATCGTCAGCCGCCGCCACGAAAAGCGCTCCCTCCTCATCACCACCAACCTCGCCTTCAAGGACTGGTCCACCACATTCCCCGGCGCCGCCTGCGTCGTCGCCCTCGTCGACCGTTTCGTCGAGCACTGCCATGTCCTCGACATCGACGCCGACTCCTGGCGCCAGAAACACGCTCACCAACCTGCCCCCTCCACAGCCCAACCCAAGCCCCGCAAGCCCTCCAAGCGCTCCTGATGCTCTCCCGCCTCAGCCCCGGACGACCCAACCGTCAAAACGACTCGGATCCTCGTTGCCGGCTACAGAATGTGAGCCCACCATCGACCGACTCAGCCTGCTGATCGATCGAGTGAGGCCGCTGATCGATCGACTCTCGCGGCTGATCGGTCGAGTGTGACCCCACCATCGACCGACTCAGCCCGCTGATCGACCGAGTGAGGCCGCTGATCGGTCGACTCTCGCGGCTGATCGGTCGAGTGTGACCCCACCATCGACCGACTCTGCCCGCTGATCGATCGAGTGAGGCCGCTGATCGGCCGACTCTCGTCGCCGATCGGTCGAGTGTGGCCCCTCGACCGATCCGGCCCGCCGATCCATCGACCCCGCCCACTGCAGCAGCGAAGCCGCGAAGCTGTTTGCACGCTGTTCCGCAGCCTTCGGCCACAGCCGCCTGAGCGCTGGCGTTCCGACGCCGAACTTCATGGGGCTATCCAACCTCCGGGCGCCCATCCGCTCGCATCCTCACCGGGGGATGAGAGCGACAACGACGAGAATTGAGCTTGACCCGCGAGCGTCGCGGCGACCATCTGTTCCTCCGAGGAGACTGGCTGAGATGGGCTTCGATTCGCGGTGGTACCTGGCGGCCAACCGCCTGTCAGAACGGACGCCCTGGCTTCATCCCGTCGCCGCCGCGTACGCGCTGTGGGCCGGACTCGTGCTGCTTGCCGTCCTGCTCATCGCCGCGTGGTGGACGTCCGCGCGTCGTGGCGAGGACCCGGCACGTCGCGTTGCGACGGCCGTCGTGACCGGCCTCGGAACGGTCCTCGCGCTAGGCGCCAACCAGCCGCTGTCTGCCGCCGTCGCGCGCCCGCGGCCGTTCATCACCTTTCCAAACGCGCTCGTCTTGCTGCAGAAGTCGGCCGACTTCTCCTTTCCGTCCGATCACCTGATGATCGCCGGAGCCTTCGTCGCAGGCTTCTGGTGCCTCGACCGCCGCCTCGGCGCGGTGTCGCTCCTCTTCTCCGTCGCATTGGCCTTCGCACGTGTCTATTCGGGCGTGCACTACCCGAGTGACGTGGTCGCCGGGCTGGTCGTGGGTGCGGCGATCGGTGCAGCCATGCAGTTCCTCGTGCGCGGACCGGTGGGCAAACTGCTCCGCGCGGCCGAAGCGACCAGGTTCCGTCCGCTGGTCCGCCGCGGATGAGCGACGTCGGGGGCGACGTGATCAAGCAGTCCGGAAAGCGTCGAGGACTCGCGCACCTCATCTTCGAAATCGGCGTGCTCATCAAGGGCGTCGACGGCGTCGCCGAAGTGCTCGGTGGCGTTCTGCTGCTGCTGGTCTCGCCGGAGTCGATCGGTCGCACCGTCGCGGCGCTCACGCAGCACGAGCTCAGCGAAGACCCGCGCGACTTCATCGCGAGCCACCTGCTGCATGCGGCGAATCGGGTCTCGCCGGAGGTGAAGGTCTTCGCCGCAGTCTATCTGCTCGCGCACGGGCTCATCAAAGTGCTCCTCGTCTGGGCGCTCCTGCGATCGAAGCGCTGGGCCTACCCGACGGCCATCGCCGTCTTCGGCGCTTTCGGCGTGTACCAGATGTATCGGTACGTCTTGTCCCCATCCTTCTCGATGAGCGTCCTCACGGTGCTCGACGTGTTCGTCATCGCGCTGACGTGGAACGAGTACCGGCAGATGCGCCGCGCCGGCGCCAGCCCCGGCAAGGCATAGCGAGGAGCCCTCGCGGCCGGCGTCCCCCGGGCCGCATTCCCCTGCGGCGGACTCGCCGGTGACAGCGGCCTCGCCCGCACTTCATCGTCCAGAATCGCCGCCGATTGATCAGCCTCTGGACCGCATGAAGGCGGATCTGCCCCCAGATCGGTCGACGCTGGCCGGAGATCGGTCGGATCGACGCCCAGATCGGGCGCGACGGCCCGTCGATCGGACGGATCTCGGGGAGAAGAGGCCGGATCTCGACGAGCATGGGGCCGATTCGGGCGCAGATCGGCCGGATCTCCCCGTAGATCGAATCGATCTGCGCGCAGATCCGACCGATCTCTCCGCCGATCCGAAAGAGGGAGCCCTCAGGCCGCCTGGGCGAGCTCGGTCTCGGCGAGGCCGAGCTCGTGGCGCTGGACGTAGTCGCGGATCATCCGCCGGTAGGCCTCGGGCAGGACGGTGAAGCGGATGGCGGAGCCCTCGCCGCCGCGGCGGAGGCCGTCGCGGACGATGAGGCCGCGGGCCCAGAGGATCTCGTCGCAGCCGGGGAGCGCGAACTCGAGGCAGACCTCGCGGCCGTGGAAGCGCGGCTCGAGGAGGCGCGCGAGGTAGACGGCCTCCTCGCTGACGTCGACGGCGCGGCACATGTAGGGCGACTCGCGGAAGAACTTGTTCAGGTAGACGTTCAGGGGGGCGCGGGGGAGGCGGCGGAAGGTCGACACGGGTCACGCTCCGAAGGCGAGGGGTCCGCCCTCGACGTTAGCCCCGCCGCCGCCTCCGGCAAGTTTTCAGCCAGAGGGCGAGGCCGAGGGCCGCGAGCGCGAGCGGCGCCGGCTCGCCCGGCGCGGCGGCGCAGCCGGTCCCCACGGCGGGCGGCAGCGGCACGGCTCCGGGGAAGCTCGCGATCCGCTCGCCCCCGACGAAGAGGTGCCTCCAGAGGACTCCGTCGCGGATCTCGAGGAAGCGGCCGAGCGTGTGGACGTGCTCCTCGCGGCCGTCGCCGAAGCGGACGTCGCGCGTCCGCCGCTCGCCGTCGAAGGCGTAGCCGTAGCTCGCCGAGAAGCCGGCGCCCGCCGCCGCGATCAGCCGCCCAGCGGCGTCGTAGGAGAGCGCGAGGCCGCGGCCGCTCGTCCGCTCTCCCGCGGCGTCGTAGCGGTAGCTCCCGAGGGCGTCCGAGGTGAGCGCGTGCGGGCCGGCCCCCGCGCCGTAGCCGAGCCCCTCCCCGGGCAGCCGCGGGTCCTGGGGCGAGGCGAAGCGGGCGAGCAGCCTCCCCTCGCCGTCGAGCCGCTCCTCGCGACCGCCGAAGGGGCCGTCCTCGGCGACGAGCCGCTGGAGCCCATCCTGCGCGTAGCTCGTCGTCCCGCTCTCGTCGGTGGCGCTCGCGAGCGCCCCCGACTCGAGCAGCGTCCAGCCGAGCTCGAGCAGGGGCCCCCCGCCCGCCGTGGCCGACAGCCCGGTCTGACGCTCGGCGGCGTCGCGCGAGATCGCCACGGCGATCCCGTTCGCGAAGCTCCGGGCCGTCGGCTGGCCGGCGGCGTCGTAGCTCGCCCGATCGAGCAGCCCGGGGATCGCCGTCACCCGATCGCGCCCGTCGTAATCGAAGGCCACGGCGCTGCCGTCGGGCTCGCCGAGCCGCGTCAGCCGGCCCGCGGCGTCGTGGTCGAAGGCGAGCGCCAGCGGGCGCCCGTCGACGACGAAGCTCTCCGCGGCGAGCCGGCCGCGGGAGTCGTAGCCGAAGCAGCTTCTGCCGGTGGGGTCTTCCACCGAGACGAGCCGGCCGGGCGCCGGCGCGCCGCAGCCGCTGGAGACGGGCGCGTCGTAGGCGAAGCTCGCGCTCTGGCCGCTGCTCTGCCGCTCAGAGAGCTTCCGCCCGGCGCCGTCGTAGCTCCAGTCGATCGTCTCGCCGCGGGCGTCCTGGAGCCGCAGCGGGTGGCCGGCGCCGTCGTAGCTCCAGCGGAGCGCTCCCGCGTCGGGATCCACGACCTCGACCGGGTGGCCGAGGCCGTCGTAGCGGGCGGTGGCCACGGCGCCGCCCGGGCTCGCCCGCTCGACGAGCCGGCCGATCGGATCGAGCTCGAAGGAGAAGGTCAGCTCGCCCTCCCCCGGCGTCGCCTGGAGCGCGCCCACCGTCCGCCCCCAGGCGTCGATGAGCCGCCGCTCCGGCTCGGCGCTCCCCCGGGCCGCGAGGGCGCCGAAGTGCGTCACGAGCGACGGCGCGTGGAGCCAGCGCTCCTCGCCGCCCGCCGGCAGCGTCCGCCGGACGGGCCGCCCGAGCGCGTCGCGGAAGATCTCGCTCCCGGGCGTGCCGGGCGAGG
>JAKAPL010000032.1 GCA_021807105.1 Myxococcales bacterium
CGCTCCTTCCTCCTGCGGCGTGCTTCAGCACGCCTCGTCGGTCGTCGCTGCGCTTGCCCTTCTCGGCTGCGGTCTCGAACGCCTCGCTACGCCGTACCGTGAATAAGACGGGCTAGGAGGCTGGTGTGGAACGCGCACGACGACCGTGAGGGTACCCTGGGAACGCCGGCGTCCCGCCGGCACTGGGCTTCGGGGATTGGCGTGAAGCGTCCCCGCGAAAAACAGCAGCCTCCTAGCCGCGGGCGGCGCCGGGCAGCTCTCCGGCGTCGACGAGCGCGCAGGCCGCGGCGATGTCCCGGTGCAGCTCGCGATCCTGCCACATGGGCGCCACCTTCCGCCGCACCGCCGCGTGGACGCGGGCGATCGGCTCGGCCGGCCTCACCGGCGCGCGCAAATCGATCGCCTGGCAGGCGACGAGCAGCTCGATGGCGAGGACCGTCCGGCAGAGTTCCGCCGCCTGCCGCGCCTTCAGCGCCGCGCCCATGCCCATCGAGACATGGTCCTCCCGCCCGGCCGAGGTGGGGATGCTGTCCACGCAGGCCGGGTGGGCGAGGATCCGCAGCTCGGCGACCAGCGCCGCGGCCGTCACCTGCGCGATCATGAAGCCCGAGTTGAGTCCCTTGTCGGGGGCGAGAAACGCGGGCAGGCCGGAGAGCGACGGGTTCACGAGCTGCTCAATCCGCCGCTCGGAGATCGCGGCGAGCTGCGCGAGCGCGATGGCGACGAGGTCGGCCGCCTGCGAGACCGGCTGGCCGTGGAAGTTGCCGCCCGAGACCACCTCCCCGCGATCGGCGAAGACGAGCGGGTTGTCGGTCGCCGAGTTCAGCTCGACCGCGAGCGTCGTCCGCGCGAACGCCAGCGCGTCCCGCGCCGCGCCGTGGACCTGGGGCATGCAGCGCAGCGAGTAGGCGTCCTGGACCTTCTTGCAGTCCGCATGCGAGGCGTTGAGCGGGCTGCCCGCGAGCAGGGAGGCGAGGTGGGCGGCGGCGGCCCGCTGGCCGGCGTGAGGCCGCAGCTCATGCAGGAAGGGCTGGAACGGCTTCTGCGACCCGAGCAGCCCCTCGACCGTGGCGGCCCCGCAGACATCGGCCAGCTCGGAGAGCCCCTCCGCGCGCAGGAGCGCGAGTCCCGCGACCGTGGTGATGGCCTGCGTGCCGTTGACCAGCGCGAGCCCTTCCTTCGGACCGAGCACGACCGGCGCGAGCCCGGCCTCGGCGAGCGCCTCCCGCGCGGGCCGCCTCACGCCGCGGCCGAACGCCTCGCCCTCGCCGATCAGGAGCAGCCCAAGGTGGGCGAGCGGGGCGAGGTCGCCGGAGGCGCCGACCGAGCCGCGCTCGGGGACGACCGGCAGGACGTCCGCGTTCAGCGCCGCGAGCAGCAGGTCGAGCGTTTCCGGCCGGATGCCCGAGTAGCCCTTGGCGAGGACGTTCGCCCGCAGCAGCATGAGCCCCCGCGCCTCGGGCGCGGAGAGCGGCGCGCCGACCCCGGCCGCGTGGGACAGGATCAGGTTGCGCTGGAGCTTCTCGAGATCCCCGCGCGCGACGGGGATCTCGGCGAGGGTCCCGAAGCCGGTGTTGATGCCGTAGGTCGGCTTGGGCGACTCGGCGAGGCGATCCACCAGCGCGCGGGCGGCGGCGATCCGCTCCCGCGCGGCGGGCGCGAGGGCCACCCGCGCCCCTCCCTCCGCCACGCGCCCGAGGTCCCCGAGCGAGAGCGATGAGCCGTCGAGCGCGAGCGTGGCCGCCATCTATCTTTCGACCGCGAAGTCGATCGCGAGGTCGTGCGTCGGACCGGTCGCCCGGGCGAAACGGAAATGGAGGACGACCTGCCGGGCCGACCAGGCGGGCTGGAAGAAGACGTAGCCGTCGCGGCGCTTGCCTTCGCCGAGGCGCCCCATTGCCAGGGCGCGGTCGAGCACGCGGCGGTAGTCGCGCGGCCAGTAGGGCTCGACGGCGTTGGGCGAGGTCTCGTTCTCCGGAAGCTCGCGGCCCCAACCCTCGCCGATGTCCGCGGTCGACATCCGCCGCGCCAGCTCGAGCACCCCGTCCCCACCCCCGGGCGCGCCGGGCCCCGCGGTCCCGAAGAGCGACTTGAGGAGCGCGAGCGGGGGGATGGCGCGATGGACCTTCCCCGCCTCATCGACCAGGGTGAAGTCGGAGTAGCTCACCTCGAGCGCGCCGGGGCCCTGATTGGCGACGGTCACGAAGACCGGGGTCGTGGCCGCCGCCACCTCGTCCGAGTGGCGCCATCCGGGCGCCCCCAAGAGGACCACGCCGTCGCCGGACGCGAACGTCGCCGCGCCGCCCTCCGGCACGAGCGTCGGGTGGGTGCAGGCGGCGGCGAGAGCAAGGCACGGGATCAGCGGTTGCAGTTTCATGAGACCTCCTCCCGGACGGCCGGGGGGCGTGAAATTACCACCCTGGCGGCCGGCCGGCCAGTCACCCAGCCCTCCCCTGTCCGTCGACAAGGGCGCGTCGACTTCTTCGACCCCGGCGAAGCCGGGGATGCTCCGTCGCCGCGGTCCTCACCGCACCTGCGCCTCCGGAGAGGCTCACCCCGTCTTATTCACGGTCCGGCTGCTGCGGCGTCCGATCCCGCGCCTGCGGTCTCGAACGCCTCGCTACGCCGGACCGTGAATAAGACGGGCTCACTTCACCTCGAGCAGCGGTGTGGCCTTCCCGTCGCCCATCATGATGACCTTCGCGTTGGGCGACTGGGCCAGATGGTCCATCGCCTCGATCTGCTGCCACTTGAGGACGTCGGGGGTGAGGTTCGACTGGATCAGCCGCTCGTAGTCGGCGGTCGCCTGGGCGGCGATCCGCTTGGCGTCCGCCAGCCCCCGCGCGCGGATGCGCGTCTGCTCGGCCTCGGAATTCGCCTGGATCCGCTGGCGCTCGGCCCGCTGTCTTTCAATCTCGTTCTCGTACTGCTGCTGTTGCATGAGCTGCTCCTTCTGGAGCTTCTCGTTGATGGCCTGCTGGACCTGCTCCGGCAGCGTCACGTCGCGGATGAGGACCGCCTCGAGGACGATGTGCCGGCCATGGATCGCCGTCTCGATGCCCTTCCGGATCTGCCGTTCGATGACCTCGCGCTGCTTGGAGTAGATCTCGTCGGGCTTGTAGCGGCCGATGACGCGGCGAGCCTGCGAGCGGAGCGTGGGTCCGATCAGGATGGAGTAGTAATGGGTCCCCAGCTCCTGGTCGAGCTGGACCGCCTCCCCCGGGACGATGTGGTAGCGGATCGAAGCGTCGAGGACGATCCGTTCGCCGTCGGAGCTGAGGACGTAGAGCCGCTCCTCGCGCTCCTGCGACCGGGCGTCGAAGATCGTGGCCTTGTCGTAGACGCTCGGCTGGGTGAACTCGCCCGGGCCGTAGACCTTGTCGCTCATCCCGTCGAGGGTCCAGAGGACGGCGACGTGGCCGGGGGGGACGTCGACGTAGGCGCAGCCCGTGGCGGCGGCCAGGACGAGCGGCAGCGAGAGGCGAGACCTTCCGGGGAGCTTCATGTTCGTGTTCCTCCTTTTGACTGCGGTGGATCAGTGGGGTCGCGGAGGGGCCCCGAAGCTGACGGTGAGTCCGAGGTCGACGACCAGGACCTGGAACGCGCTGGGGCCGACCGGCGAGATCCAGTCACGGGCGGCGAGATCCACGGCCACGTGGCGGGAGAGCGGCAGCCCGAGACCCAGCCCGGCCGCCCCCCCCGGGCTGACGGAGACGGTCGCCCCGCCCGAGTTGAACGGCACCGCGGAGTTGACGAACGAAGCGCCGACGAGCGCCTCCACGAACGGCATCGGGACGATGTAGGGGAACGTGTACCGCATCCCGACGGTGGCGAGCTGCCACTGGGTCCGGTCGACGAGGGTCGGGGCGAGCCCGAGGTCCTGGTAGCGGAACTCGAGCGCGACGCCGTTCGGGAACTCGTAGCCGACGAGGCCGCCGGCCGCGAAGCCGGGGCTCGCCTCCGCGCTGCCGGTGAAGATGGGGAACGCGGCCCCGGCGTCGATGGAGACGAGCACCCCTTCGCGCGGGCCGCCGCGGATGTGGTAGCCGCCGCTCCCGAGGCCGTGCAGCAACCTCCCCTCGTCCTCGTCCAAGACGAGCGCGGGGACGAGCCCTTCGGAGACGGCCGCGGGCGGGACCAGGTCGGGGAGCGAGAGGATCAACGGGGCGGCGCGCGCGCCCCTCGGCGCGAAGAGGACGAGGAGCGCCGCGACGCACGCCGGCGCCCAGACCATCGCGGACTTCCCTGCTCTACGCTCTCTAAGAATGCTCGCGCCGCGCGAGGACTCGGGGAGATCTCCGGCGAAGACGAGGTGGGATGGGGGGTGCGGGGGGCTCTGGGCTCCCGCCGCTAAAGGACCGCCGTCAGGCGATCCGGACGTCGCGGCGCGGATCGCCTCCTGGCCGCGTTGGGTTGCGGCCTCCGAAGGCCGCGCTGCGAGGGATGTGGGCAGGAGCTCCATGGGCCCTCACTCGTTCCCGCCGGTCACGGGAGCAGGGGGCGGGGCAACGTCGAGGGTGGCCTCGGTTCGGTCCGCCCCCCCCGTCTCCACGTCTTCCATCCCCTCGGCGCGGCTCTCGGGATCGCGCGGGCGGAACTCGGCGTCGCAGTCCGACCGGCACGCCTTCTCTTCCCACGCACCCTCGCTGCGCGCGTCCGCGCCCCCTTCGTTGTCCGTGCCCGTGTCCAGCTCGGTCATGCGGCGGGCGTCGTCCTTGCACCCCGCGACGCACTTCTGCCAGGACGTCCGCTCCTGGCGGAGGGTCGTCGTGGTCGCCGCGCAGGCGCAAAGCGCCGCGCCCGCCGACACGACCCACCATCGCCATCCCGAAAAGCCCATGGCCTGCCTCCTCGAACGCCACCTCTCTACCACATCCGGGAGCTGCTGCCTCGCGATCCCTGACGCGCGGGAAGCGACGGTTATTCAGCTTCCGGCCGCTTCCCCTGTCCGGCTCCGCCAGGTAGAGTGGCGGGCCATGAACGACACCCTTCGTCACGACTGGACGCTCACCGAGGTCCTCGAGATCCACCGCCGGCCGCTCCTCGCGCTCGTCCGCGACGCGGAGGAGGTCCACCGCCGCTGGCACGCGCCGGACGCGGTCCAGCTCTGCACGCTCCTGTCGGTCAAGACCGGCGGCTGCGGCGAGGACTGCGGCTACTGCTCGCAGTCGGCGCACCACCCGGAGAGCCCCGTCGCGCGCGAACCGCTGCTGGACGCCGCCGCGGTCGTCGCCCGCGCGCGGGCCGCCCGCGAGGCCGGCGCCACCCGCTTCTGCATGGGCGCCGCCTGGCGCGAGGTGAAGGACGGCCCGGCCTTCCAGGAGGTGCTCGCCATGGTCCGCGGCGTCAAGGCGCTCGGCCTGGAGACCTGCTGCACCCTCGGCATGCTGACCGCCGATCAGGCGCGCGCGCTCAAGGCGGCGGGGCTCGACGCCTACAACCACAACCTCGACACGTCCCGCGATTTCTACGGGCACGTCGTGACGACGCGGACCTACGACGACCGCCTCGCGACCCTGCGCGCGGTCCGCGAGGCGGGCATCACCGTCTGTTGCGGCGGCATCATCGGCATGGGTGAGACCCTGGCGGACCGGGCCGCCCTGCTCCAGACGCTCGCGACCCTCACGCCCCACCCCGAGAGCGTGCCGATCAACGCCCTCGTCGCGGTCCCGGGCACGCCGATGGCCGGCCTCCCGCCCGTCGATCCGCTCGACGTCGTCCGGACGATCGCCACCGCGCGGATCCTCATGCCCGCCTCGCGCGTCCGCCTGTCGGCCGGCCGGACATCGCTCTCCCGCGAGGCGCAGCTCCTCTGCTTCCTCGCCGGCGCGAACTCGGTCTTCTACGGGGAGAAGCTGCTGACCACGCCGAACCCCCAGGCCGAGGCGGACGATCGGCTCTTCGCCGAGTTGGGCCTGCGCCCGCTCCCCCCGGCGGCCGAGGCAGCCTAGGAGGCTAATGTCAAATAGGTGCCGTCGCGAGAGAGCCGAGACCTAAGCCCGTCTTATTCACGGTACGGCGTAGCGAGGCGTTCGAGACCGCAGCCGAGAAGGGCAAGCGAGAGCGACGACCGACGAGGCGTGCTGAAGCACCTCCCCCCAAGTCGTTTGGAGGGTGGCAAGCCCCCCGCAGGAGGAAGGAGCGAGCACACCCCCCCATGTCGTTGTAGGGGTGGCAAGCCCCCCCTTCGCAGGCGCGGGATCGGACGCCGCAGCAGCCGGACCGTGAATAAGACGGGCTAAGGCGAGACGGGCGCCCGAGGAGTGAAGAGCGGAAACGTACTCTTTGCAGTACGTCTTGCAGCGAAGCGACGAGGCCGCCCGTCGCAGCGAAGGGTTCGGCTTTCGCAGCAGGCAGCCATTGGACACCAGTCTCCTAGACTACGCCCGCCCTCTCGGCGCGCATGAGCCACAGCCCGATGGGGACGGCGAGCACGACCAGGACGGCGGTGCCCCCGTAGGTCAAGAGCGCCGAACGGGCGAGCAGGCTCGCGCCGACGATCGGCCCCAGCGCGCCGCCCGCGTCCCCCGCGAGCTGAAGGCAGCCGATGGCGCTGCCGCGCTCGCGGGGCGGCGTCAGATCGCCGAGCAGCGCGACCAGGGGGGTGGTGAGCGCGCCCATCGCGACGCCGGCGAGGGCCAGGCCCGCCGCGATCACCGGGAGCGAGTGGGCGAGCCCGATCGCGACCATGCCCGGCGCGAGCGCGACGAGGCCGCCGGTCGCGAGGCGGGCGCGCCACCCCGGCCGATCGGACAGCCATCCGGCGGCCGGCGCGGTGGCGATCAGGCAGAGGATGAAGCAGCTCATGAAGAGGCCGGAGGAGGTGAGGACCGAGAGGCCGAGCAGCCGGAGCCCCCGCTGCTCGAGGACGAGGACCAGCGTGGTGAGGATGACCCCCTGGGCCGCGAACACGCCGACGAGGTTCATCGCCGCGATCGCGCCGACGCGCCGGTCGAGCAGGGTCGCGAGGAGCTGCCGAAAGGACGGCAGCTCGCGCCCCGGCGGCCGCAGATCCGGGATCACCCGCTGGGCCGCGGCCGCGGCCAGCGCCGGCGCGATCATCGCGACGCCGAACGCCGCGGCCGGCCCCAGTGCGCCCGCGAGCACGCCGCCCGCCGCGAGCCCGAGCGGCATGCCCGCCGACTGGGCGGACCGGACGATGCCCGCGCTCATCCCCCGGTGGCGCTCGCCGCCCGCGTGGATCGCGAGAGTCTGGCCGCCGACGAAGACGCCCGAGGAGGCGGGGCCATGCAAGAGGCGGCCGAGCAGGAAGAAGATCCCGGGGTGGCCGGTGAGCACCCCCGCGCAGTAGAGGCCCAGCACCGCGACCTGCAACGCGAGCCCGGCGACCAGCATCCTCTTCGGCCCGTAACGGTCCGCCAACCGTCCGACGGCGGGGTTCACCAGGATCCGGCCGATCCGGTTCGCGGCGAGGATCGTCCCGATGAACGGGAGCGAGAGGCCGGCGTGCAGCCCGACGATCGGCAGGATGGGGAACGCCATGCCGCTCCCGACGCCGGCGAGCAGCACCCCCGGCGCGATCTCCAGCGCGGTCCGGCGCGCCTCGGCGGCGGAGACCTCGGGCGTCACCCCGGCGGGCAGGTGACCCGCGCTCTCGGGGAGGGCGTTCACGGCGCGCGCGCTCCAACTCGGACTTGGGTTTCGCCCTTTTCGCCGTCGCGAGGTCGAGGACGGGGCGAGCCGCCGCGAGACGCACAGGCGGTTTTCGTCGAAGACGTACTGAAGTACGTCGAGACGAAAACCGCCGAGCACCGAAGCGCCGGCCGCGCCGGACCGAGCGCGAGCAGGCGCAAAAGGGCGAAACCCAAGTCGGAGGAGAAGGGAGCAGCGGCCGGGGTCGCGGCCAGGGTCCTCAAGAGGCTGGCTTCTTCCGGGCGGGCGGGCTCACTCCGCCTCGAGGACCACCCGGCTCCCGCGGGAGGGTTTCACGTTCTCCAGGAGCACCACCAGAGGGATCGACACGAGGAACGCGAGGCCGACGAAGGCGAAGGTCCGTTCGAACGACAGGAGGGCGACCTGGCGTGAGAGCATCGCGTCCAGGAGCCGCAGCGCCGTCTGGGGCGAGGCGTGGCCGAACTTCCCGGCGAGCAGGGCGATGATCCCGTGGAGCCGCTCCTGCACGAGCGGCCGCGTCGGGGAGAGGTGACGGACGAGATCCGCCCGCGCGTAGGCCTGCGACCGCTCGAAGAAGACCGCGACCATGGCCGTGCCGATCGACGCGCCGATGTTGCGCACGAGGTTGTAGAGGCCGGTGGCCTGCGACATCTTCTCCCTGGGGACGTGGGCGAGGGCCGCGGTGGAGAGGGCCACGAAGGTGAACGAGAAGGCCGCCCCCTGGATGGCCTGCGGCAGCACCATGTCCCACATGCTCGAGTCGAGCGTGAACCCCTTCATCGACCAGGCCGCCCAGCCGCCGACGCCGAGGCCGAGGACGACGAGGATCCGCGCGCCGAGCCGGTTGAAGAGGTAGCCGGCGATCGGCATCATGACGACCATCATCAGCGTCCGGGGCATCAGCTCGATCCCCGACTGCTCGGCGGTGAGCCCGCGCAGGTCCTGGAAGAAGAGGGGCAGCATGAAGATCGAGCCGAACAGGGCGAGGCCGAGCACGCCCCCGATGAACGTGCCCGCCGCGAAGGTCTTGTCCTTCAGGACGGAGAGATCGACGATCGGGTGTTCGGTCGTCAGCTCGTGGATCACGAAGGCGGCGAGCGTGAAGAAGGCGACGACCGCGAGCGCCTGGATGGTGTGGCTCGCGAACCAGTCGTCCTGGTCCCCGCGCTCTAGGAGGAGCTGCAGGGCCCCGAGGCCGACGGAGAGCAGCAGGAGGCCGAGGTAGTCGATCGCCTCCCGCCGCGCCGCCGCCCTCCCCTCCACCAGGAACTCGGGGTCGTGGACGAAGCGCTGGACCAGGATGAGGCCGACCGCGCCCACGGGGACGTTCACGTAGAAGATCCAGGGCCAGGAGTAGTTGTCGACGATCCAGCCGCCGAGCGTCGGCCCGAGCGCCGGTCCGATCATCACCGCGAGGCCGAAGACCGACATCGCCGTCGCCTGCTCTTCCAGCGGGAAGGTCTCGCGCAGGATCGCCTGCTCGGTCGGCTGCAAGCCGCCCGCGCCCGCCCCCTGCAGGATGCGGAAGAAGACGAGGCTGCCGAGCGAGCGGGCCAGGCCGCAGAAGGCCGACGACAGCACGAACAGGACCATGCAAGCCTGGTAGACGTTCTTACGGCCGAGCCGCCGGCCGAGCCAGGCGACGACCGGCATGACGAGGACGGTCGCGATGATGTAGC
Organism: Myxococcales bacterium; assembly: GCA_021807105.1. Classification (GTDB taxonomy): domain Bacteria; phylum Myxococcota; class Myxococcia; order Myxococcales; family JAKAPL01; genus JAKAPL01. Next base: position 9,315 of record JAKAPL010000032.1, read on the forward strand.
CGGTGGAGACCCAGGTGATCTCGTCGACCGAGGCGCCGACCGCGCCGCGGATGTGCGGGATCGCGACGTTGACGACCGAGGAATCGATCGCCCCCATGAGCGTCCCGAAGGTGACGGAGATGGTGATGAGCCACTTGTTGGGTCTCGCGGCTGCGGGCATGGCGAACGGCTCCTAGCAGATCGCGCCCGCCAGCGCCACGGAGAAGTGGTCTCCCTGATCCGTCGACAAGGGCGCATCTACTTCGTTGCTGTCGAGTAGCCCCGGCGACTGCATGGACCGCCGGGGCCCTCTCCGGAACCGGACGAGGAGATTTCCACCATCCGGCTCTTCCGTCGAAGCGGCTTGCGGCGGTTGGTAGGGTCGGGCGCATCGGCTCCTCCAGTGCAGGTCCGGTCACGGGGCCGGCCGTTCCAGTGGGGCGGGGCGGCCCAAGGATACCGCCTTCAGCTCGGCGAAAGGTTGCGGCAAAGTTGCCGTACGCCCGTCTTAGCCCGTCTTATTCACGGTACGGCGTAGCGAGGCGTTCGAGACCGCAGAGAAGGGCAAGCGAGAGCGACGACCGACAAGGCGTCGCGTAAAGCACCTTTCCCCCAAGTCGTTTGGAGGGTGGCAAGCCCCCCGCGAGGAGGTACGGAGCGAGCACACCCCCCCAATGTCGTCGTAGGGGTGGCAAGCCCCCCCTTCGGGAGGCGAGGGATCGGACGCCGCAGCAGCCGGACCGTGAATAAGACGGGGTAAGTGTTGCCTGCCGTCCGGGGGCCGTAGCGCCATGGTCCCGTTGCCGCGCCTTGGCCTCGGCCGTGAACAGTCCGGATGGCGACGTCGGTAACGAAGAGGCGGTCTTCGGCCCCGCCGCGGATGGTTCGCAGTCCCGGTAGAAGCCGGGTAGAAGACCGCGTACGAAACGGTGTGGCGAGCGGGTCCACGCTGGACTCGGGCGGGGGGGCAGTGTAGGGATTACGCCAGCTTGCGACGCAATGGGACGCCCTGGGAGTTTCTCCGATGGCCTCCGGAGCCAAAGGCCGCAGGTTCGAATCCTGCATCGCGCGCCCCGCATGACGGCGGCCCTCGCCGCGCTCGCGCTCGCCGCGTCCACCGCTTCGCCGGAGCCCCGACCCCGGCTGCTCTGGACGCTGCCGTCGCCGCTCGCGCCGCCGCCGGCCGCGGTCTTCGCCTACCTCGCCGGCTTCCCGCGCGGAGCGGCGCGGACCCTCGCCGCGAGCGGGCTGATGCTCGGCACGCCGTACCGGGAAGGCCCGCTCGGCGAAGGGGCGGGCCACGATCCGGCGCCGCGCCTGCGGTTCGACGCCGCCGATTGCCAGACCTTCGTCGAGGAGGCGATCGCGTTGGGGGAGGCGCGCGGCCCCGAGGATCTGCCCGCCGTGCTCGACGACCTCCGCTACGGCGGCCCGCCCGCCTACGGATCGCGCGATCACTTCGTGATGACCGAGTGGGTTCCCCGCAACGAGGCCAAGGGCTACGTCGCGGACGCGACCGCCTCGCTCGCCGGTCCGCTCGCGCGCGAGGTCGAGAAGACGGTGACCGCCCGGTCGTGGGCGCGCCGGCGCCGCGCGCTCGCCCGCCTGCCGGACGCGGCCGCTCCCCTCGGCCGCTTCCGACTTCCCGTCGTGCCCCTGGACCACGTCCTCGCGCTGGCCCCGCGGATCCCCGACGGCACGGTCGCGCTCGTCGTCCGGGCCGACCGGGCGTCCTACCCGGACCGCGTCACGCACCTCGGCTTCATCGTCCACCACCGCGGCCGCGCGTTCCTGCGCCACGCGAGCAGCGTCTTCCGCCGCGTGGTGGACGAACCGCTCGATCGCTTCGTCGCCCGCAACGGGCGCTACGACGGGTGGCCCGTCGAGGGGCTCTCGCTCCTCTCGGTCCGCGACGACTCCGGGCGCGTCGGTTCGCTGCGGCCCGCGCTCCCCGGCCGCGCCGCGCGCTGATCGACCCGTTCCGGAAACGTTGGCGCCGCGCGACGACTTCAGGACGCTCCCCACCGAGACGAGCTGGGATGGGGACTGCGAGGATCCGGGCTCCCCCGAGAGCGGACCGCCGTCCGGCGGCCCAGGCGTCGCGGCGGGGCCGGCCTCCTGCCCGCGCTCGGCTCTCGGCCCCCCAGGCCGCCCTGGCGTCGCGAAATGGTCCCTGTCCGATTACTGTTCCCGGCGGTGATGAAACGAGAGGCCCCCCACCAGCGCCGCCGTCGCGCGCGGCCGGTCATGCGGCGAATCGAGGTCGCGGTCCCCGGCCTCGACCCCCGCCTCTCGGGCCTCGTCATCGCCCACCTCTCGGACATCCACGTCAAGCGCTTCGCCCGCCCCCGGGCGCTCGAGCGGGCCCTCGCGCTGATCGCCGCGGAGGGGGCCGATCTGCTCCTCCTGACCGGCGACTACGTCTGCGTCTCGCTCCACTCGCTCCCGCGCATCGCCGGCGCCCTGCGCCACCTCCCGGCGCCGGCGCTCGCGACGCTCGGCAACCACGATCACCGCGCGGGCGCGGCGGCGGTCGGCGCGGCGCTCCGGTCGGCGGGCGTCCGGGTCCTCATGAACGAGCACGCGACCGTCGAGTTGCGCGGCGTCCCGCTCCACGTGATCGGCGTGGACGACGGCGCGACCCGCCACGCCGATCCCGACCGCGCCTTCCGCGACGTCCCGGCGCGCGGCCTGCGGATCGCGATCACCCACGACCCGCGCCAGACCGATCGGCTCGCCGCGCACGGCCCCGACCTCATCCTCGCCGGCCACACCCACGGCGGCCAGATCGACGTGCCCGGCCTCACCCGGCGGATCCTGCGCGGCCGCGGCTACCGCTACGCCGGCGGCCTCTACCGCGTCGGCCGGTCGGTGGTCCACGTGAGCCGCGGCCTCGGCGCGAGCGTGCCGGTGCGCGTCCGCGTCCCCGCGGAGTTCACGCTGATCACCCTCCGGCCGGCCGCGGCGTCCTGATGGCGCCGACTTCGCCTCCCCCTCCGGCAACTCCGGCGAGAGCAGCGGCGCGATCCCTCGCCGCTCGGACACCGCAAGGCGCATCACCGGATCGTCGCGCAGGGCATCCGCGTCGTCGCGGTCGTGCCAGCCTTGGCCGAGCATGAGCAACTCGGTCTGGAGCAACTCGACGAGCGGGTGGGTGATGAGATCCTGATTGCGCGGGTCCTCGATCCGATCGGCCAGAAACCGCCCGATGCCAAGCCGTTCGATGACCTCCCGGAGGATCACCGCCCCAGCCTCCCCGGAGAGCCGCTCGGCCCGGGCTTCGACCTTCAAGGACCCGTTGAGCTCGACCGCAATGAGTGGTAGGCATTCACCCATGACGCGCCTCCTCGTGCGTGCCGCGCCTCGATCGACGCTGGTGCGCCTGCGCCCCCCGAAGGCAGAGCGCAGCCGGCGGCCGCCTCGGGAGCCGCAACGACGGCGGATGGCGGAACGTGGACGACCGGCGTGGATGCCGGCGGGCAGGACTCCTCGCAATCCACGATCCACCCGCAGGCTGGAGGCGATTTCGCCGCCCCGAGCATTTGCGACTTGGCCCGGGCCTCCACGCTCCTCGTCGAGGCCAGCATCGACAGCGTGGGAACCGTCGAAAGCGCGCCGGCCGCGGGGCTTTCGACGATTAGGACCCAGACGCTCTACTACGACCCTGGGATCTTGGTGGTCCCAGTGACCCTCGACGTCATGAAGACGATCTACGCCGCCCCGAGCGTCGACAGCACGAGCGGAGCACCGCTTCCACGTGTCCTTCCGATCCTCTTCCAGGGGGAACGCGCGCCTTACGGAGTCGACGGCGAGCCGGTCTCGAGCGGCTACTTCTTCCTGACGCGCTACGACGGCCACTGGGTCGACCTGGTGGGCGGCTTCTTCACCTGGGATTCGGCGACCGGACTGCTGACGGACGGTGACAAGTACGTGTTGTCCCAGGAGATTTCGGAGCCCAACCTGGTGAGCCAGGCCGTCGAGGCTCGGGCCTCGACGACGCCGTGCGAAGTCGCGGGTTGCCCGAACTCGGGTGGGATCATGCCCCCGGACGGCGGTTGGTGCCTCTACCCCGACGCCGGCCCCATGCCGTTCCTCGACGGCGGACAGCGCGGCGGGGGATAGAGCGCGGGCGCGCCACGCTCACCCCACGAACGCGCGGTAGTAGCGGCGCGCGTCGCCCAGGTGGAAGCGGCGCGCGTAGACCGCGGAGAGGTCGTGGATGCCCCAGTCGCGGCAGCCGCGGGCGCAGCCGGGGCCGGCGGCGGCGTTGTCGCGAAACGGGGTCGAGGCGAGCAGCTCCTTGAGGGGCGTCTCGCGCACGTCGCCGATCGGCCTCTGGTGCGTGCAGCCGATCACCTCCCCGTTCGGGAAGACCGGCCCGAGCACCAGCTCCGGGTAGTGGCAGGGGTAGCTCGCCCGGTCGTCGACGACGTGGCTGAAGAAGGCCCGCGATCCGATCACGTCGTCGCCGTGGTCGGCCGCCTCGCGGATGGCGCGGAAGGCCTCGGCGAGCGGCTCGCGCGCGGCGGCGGTCTGGGCGCTCTCCTCGTTCGGCCGCCCCTCCACCGCGAACTGGCCGTCGAACGTCGGCGGCTGGAAGGCCACGGGCACCCGCAGCGACCTCGCGAAGGCGAGCATCTCCTTCACCCGCCCCACGTTCTCCCGGGTCACGGTCATGTTGATCGCCGGCCGGATCTCCGGGAGGCGGCGGCGCATCGCCTCGAGCCCCTTCAGCGCCCGGTCAAACGAGCCGGGCATCGCACGCAGCCGGTCGTGCTCGGCGTCCGGCGCGTCGAGGGAGACGAAGACGCTGGTCGCGGGCGCGACCAGCTCGAGCCGGTCCTCGAGGAGCCAGCCGTTCGTGAAGACGGTCACGAAGAGCCGCCCCTGCAGCACCCGCAGCATCTCGCCCAGGTCGCCGCGCAGCAGCGGCTCCCCGCCGAGGACGATCGCCATGTGAAACTTCTCGGCGACGAGCTGCCGGTAGAAGGCCACCATCTCCGCGGTGTTCATCTCGGCCCGGCGCGGCTGGTGGATCCGGTTGAACTCGACCTGCTCCGGCCCGCTCACGTAGCAGAAGGGGCAGTGGAGGTTGCAGCGGACGGTGACCAGATGGTTGACGACGAACGGCCGCATCCGCCCCCGCAGCCGGTCCGCCGCGAGCGCGAGCGCGGCCGCCGTGGCGCGCCGGGTGAATTCGATCGTGGGCACGGGAATGTCTTCCCCCCCGGCGCGTCAGACGACGCCCGGGATGAAGCGCCAGCGGACGAGCTTCTTGTACTGGCGATAGTCCTCGTAGTGGGACAGGTGCCGCTCCTCGGTCACCGCGCGCAGGATGTAGATGGTGTTCAAGCCCGCCAGGTAGACGAACTGCCAGGGGCTCCCGAAGGAGCCGAGGCTCTCGGTCCACCAGGCGAAGTTCTTGGCCGCGTACGCGGGGTGGCGGATGTAACGATAGGGGCCGTTGTTCAGGATGCCCCGGTGGGTCAGGTTCGAGAAGCGCAGGCCGAAGGCGATCGTCGCCCAGACGTAGACGACGAAGAGGAGGATCGTGAGGACCATCATCGCGTGGTGGAACGCGAGGGTCGAGAAGATCCAGTAGGGGCCGTGGGGGTTCACGTCGTACGGGAAGAGCGTCCCGGTGACGTTGTTGAAGGGGGGATAGCAGGCGAGCGCCGCGCCCCAGCCGAAGACCGTGAACTCGACCGACTTGCTCTTCGTCCCGAGCCAGCGCGACGAGGTGACGTAGCCGAGCAGCCCGAGCGTGCAGTCGATCACGAAGAGCGCGTGGTAGACCATCCGGTAGGTCGAATCGACGAACTCCTCGCCCGGGCCGCCGAAGAACGCGCTCGTGAGCTTGGAGAGGCCGCCGGCGAGCCCGGCGCGGGCGAAGACCGGCAGCGACCCCTGCATGCCCGAGTGGAAGGCGCCGCACTCGGAGAAGACGAAGGTCACCATCAGCGGCGCCCAGAAGAACTTGACGAGCAGGTCGAGCAGGACGACGCGGACGCGCCGCTTCGACACGAGGCGGTAGAGCTCCTTCGGCCCGCCGCGGGCGGTGTGCAACGCGACCAAGTTCAGGATCAGGCCGGGGTCGTTCCGATCCTCCTTGAAGTTGGAGCGCCGCTTCACGGTGAGGACGCAGTACGGCAGCCCGCCCACGGTGACGAGCCACCAGACCGCGGCGGCGGTGACGCGCCAATTCAGGTAGTAGCTGTCCGACCCCGGCGGGATGCCCGCGTAGAGCCGGCTCGTCTCGTAGATCACGAGCGCCACGCTCACGACGCCCCAGAGGGCGAACCAGCGGAAGAAGCCCGATCGCAGCGCGGCGCGCCAGGAGACCTCGCGCCGGTTGGGGACGGGCTTGGCGAGGCCGGCGCGCCGCCGCAACGCGAGGTCGAGGCCCAGGAGCGTCCAGAGCGCGGCGAGCGTGACGCCGAAGATCGCCTCGGGCAGGTTGAAGGTCGCGCCCCACGGGCGGAGGAGCGTCACCGGTGCGTTCGCGACGGCGACGGCAGTGGCGGCGGCGAGGCCGAGGGCGGCCCAGCGCGCGGCCCGGAGCGCCTTCTCGAAGACGACCATCACCGTGAAGGTCGTCAGGATGCACAGGAAGATGTCGACGTAGTCGCGGGCGATGGTGTGGAAGCCCAGGAGCGCCGTCCAGTCGGGCCCGCCCTTGTCGAGCCGGGCCTGGAAGCTCGCGTAGCCGGCGTAGAGCGCGATGATCGAAGCAGCCCCGGCCCAGCCCGTCGACGACCTCTGCGGGCAGACGAACGCGGGCGACGCGACCGGCGAGACCGCCTCGCGGCGGCGCGCCGGCGCGGGGGGGCCAGCCTCTACTCTGGAAGCAGGTTGGGCCATCGTCAATCGAGAGGTTCACGCCTACCCCGATTCGTCCCGGCTGTCCAGCCGTGGCTATCGGCCGCCATCCCCGCCGTCCAGCCCCGTGCCCGCGCTCCCTCCATCCATGCCTGCGCCCACGGGGCCGCCCGCGTCCCGCGCGACCACGCAGCCCCCGTCCTCGCAGGTGAAGCCCGCGGTGCAGTCGGCCCCGGTCGCGCAAGCGTAGACGTGCGTCGCGTCCGGCGGCGGGAAGAGCGTGCAGCCGAGGAGCGCGACCGGGGGCAGGAAGAGCCACGGGCGGCGGGCGGGCATCGGTGGTTGCTGGTGCAGCAGCGGCTAGGCCGCCCCGTTCCCAGCACCTCCTTTTAGACCGTGCGTGCGCATTTCACGCACGCGGCTTAACGATGGTCTTACCGGAGTGGCTTGCGACGGGTAGGCCACGGTCGTTCGAAGGCGGTGCAGTCCGAGCCCGTAAGACCGAGCGTGGGGCCAGGCATCGAAACGGAAGCGGCTGCGCTCTCCGCCCCGGCGGTGCTGCCAGTGGTTCAGCCTCGGGTGCACGTAGTCGTCGATGCCGTCGGAGAAGCCCTTGATGCCAGCGTCGAGCACGACGTTGTGGCCCCGGTTGCCAGCCTCGCGGATGGCTTGCATCGCCTGCGTCGCGTTCCTCTCCTCGCGGCCCGCTCCGTTGCTCCCCTCTAAACGAGGGCTCTCGCCGCTGGGCTTCGACGGTGGAGTCTCCTCCACGGCGTTCGCCAGCCTGCCACCCGGCGCTCCGGCGCTTACCGGGGCGGGACTCTCACCCGCTGGAGATGCACAGCATGGCACGCCCTCTTCGACGGACCCTTCCGCGAGACCTGCGGCTATCTCTTCCTGACGCACCATCGGCGCCAGGCTATCACGGGAGCCCGGCGAGATCGTCGATCCATTTCAACCCGTCTTATTCACGGTCCGGCTGCTGCGGCGTCCGATCCCGCGCCTCCCGAAGGGGGGGCTTGCCACCCCTACAACGACATGGGGGGGTGTGCTCGCTCCGTACCTCCTCGCGGGGGGCTTTACGCGACGCCTCGTCGGTCGTCGCTCTCGCTTGCCCTTCTCGGCTCGCGGTCTGAAAACGCCTCGCTACGCCGTACCGTGAATAAGACGGGCTCAGCTCGACCCGACGTTTGCTGCGCCGGCCAACGCCCTCTCCATCCCCTGCCTATCATCGGCGCGCCGAACGCCGATTGATTGATTGTGGTAGGCTGGGGATGTCCATGGGTGATACGACCCTCCAGACCGCCGTCAGGGAGATGCCCGTCTACGTGGCGATGCCCACGCGCCCTCCCCCCTGGCCGGGCGTGGTCGTGCTCCACGACGCCTTCGGGATGAGCGAGGTCCTGCGGCGGCACGCCGACTGGCTGGCCGGCGAGGGTTACCTCGCGGCGGCCCCAAACCTCTATCGGTCGGGCCGCCGGCTCTCCGCGGCGCGGGCCGTCTTCCGCGACGCCGCGGCGGGGAGCGGGCCGACCTTCGACGACGTGGAGGCGACGCGGACGTGGCTCGCCTCGCAGCCCGGCTGCAACGGGAAGATCGGCGCCGTCGGCTTCTGCATGGGCGGCGGCCTCGCGCTGCTGCTCACCTCCGGGCACGGCATCTCTGCCGTGGCGGTCAACTACGGCCGGCTGCCCAAGGACCCCGAGGCCACGCTCGCGGCCGCCTGCCCCGTCGTCGCGAGCTACGGCGCAAAGGACCGGAGCCTGCACGGCGCGGCGGCGCGCCTCGCGGAGGTCCTCGCGAAGAAAGGCGTACCGCACGACGTGAAGGAGTATCCGGGCGCCAACCACTGCTTCCTCGACGACTTCGCGCCCGGCGACGTCCCCAGGCCCGTGCTCGCGCTCATGAAGCTCATGGGCGTGGGCTACCGGAGAGAGGCGGCGGAGGACGCGCGGCGCCGCATCCTGGCCTTCTTCGAGACCCACCTGAAGGCGGCGGCGTAAGCCCGCGGCGGCGAGCTACCAAAAGACGTGGCGGCGCTCCGCCAGCCCCCGCTGGATCATCCGTTGCAGCTCTTCCTTCACCCGGCCGGCGTGGGCCGAGAGGTCCGCCTCGGAGTCGCGCGGGTCGCCTTCGATCCGGAGGGGATCGCCAAACCAGAGGTGATACTTCGCCGGGAAGGGGAAGAGCGTCACCGGGAGCGGGACGGAGGGGATGCCGAGGAGCCGGCCTAGGAACGCGCTCTGGGCGATCGCGGGCATCTGCTCCTCGCCGCCGATGACCGCGACGGGGACGATGGGCGTGGCGGTCTGTAGGGCGAGGCGAACGAAGCCGGCGCCGAACTCCTGGAGCCGATAGCGCTTCTTCCAGGGCTTCACGATGCCGCGGATCCCCTCGGGGAAGACGAGCACGGCCTCCTCGGCGGCGAGGAGCTTGCGGCAATTCTCCGGGGTGCCAACGACCATGCCGGTCCGCGCCATGAACGTCGAGGCGACCGGAAGGGTCGCGATCCACTTCTCGGTCATGCCGCGGACGGCGCGCGGGCGCGGTGCTTCCAGCAGGGTCGCGCAGGCGATCATGCCCGCGTCGATCGGGATCTGGCCGGAGTGGTTTGCGACGAGCAGCACGCGCCCCGCGGGGAGCTTCTCGATGCCGTGGCACTGGACGCGGTAGTAGTGGCGGTAGAACCAGAGGAGCGGGCCGAGGACCCAGAGCGAGTAGTCGAGGGAGTAGCCGAACGGGTCGACGCCGAACTCGTTGCGCGCCGGGAACGCCTCGGCGAAGCGCGCCTCGAAGGCGGCGCCGCCGCGGCCAAGGAGCAGCCGCCGCAAGCCGGCCGCGGAGCGGGAGATGACCTCGCGGGAGGTCATCTAATGCGCGTCCAGCCAGCCCGCGACGTGCGGCCAGACGGCCCGGGAAGCGTGCCGGCCGATGAGCGGGGCGATGGGGCCGAAGGAGACGCCATCCTCCTTACCTCCCAAAGAGGAGGACGCTCCTGTCCGGGGAGGCGGCGAGGCTGAAGGCCGGGCGGACGTCCGCCTCGGCGCCGGCGAGGTCCATCGGGATCGGGGCTCCCGCCGCGATCCCGGCGCGCCGGTGGAGCCGGCCGGCGGCGTGGAGCGGCGGTGCGAACCGCCGAACGGCGGGGCGTCCATCGGCTACCGGCCGGTGAAGGTGGGAGGGCGCCTCTCGAACCAGGCGGTGACGCCCTCGACCGCGTCGGGCAGGCCGGCGCAGTGAGCCTGGGCGAGCGCCTCCCCGTCGGCGAAGGCGCGCGGGTCGAGGCCGGCGGCGCGCCGGAGCGAAGCCTTGGTCAGGCGGACCGCCTCGGGAGCGCCCGCCGCGATCTCGACGGCGAGCGCCCGCGCGCGCGCGGGGAGGTCGGCGGCCGGCACGGCTTCCAGGACGAGGCCGATCGCCGCCGCCTCCGTCCCCGACACCGGCCGCCCGGTGAAGAGCAGCTCGGCCGCTCGCTGGCCGCCGACGAGGTGCGGGAGCAGGCAGGTCACCGCCATGCCCGGGTGGATGCCGAGGCGGACGAAGTTCGCCTGAAAGCGGGCGTCCGCGGCGGAGATCCGGATGTCGCAGGCGAGGGCGAGGCCGAGGCCGCCGCCGATGGCCGCGCCCTGCACCGCGGCGATGGTCGGGACCTCGATGTCGAGGATCGACAGGAACGGATCGTACAGCGATCGGATGGCCCGGCGCAGCGCGACCGGCCCGCCGCCCATGTCCGCGGCGAGAGCCTGCACGCCGTCGCGCAGGTCGGCGCCGGAGCAGAAATGGCGCCCCTTCCCCGAGACGACGACCGCGCGCACGTCGAGGTCGGCCTTCAGCGCGGCCACGCCGCTCGCGAAGGCGTCGAGCAGCTCACGTCCCATCGCGTTGCCCCGATCCGGGCGGTTGAGCCGCAGCTCGGCGACGGCGCCTTCCCTGATGATCTCGACCGCGGGTTCGCTCATGGCTCATCCTCCGGGCAGCGGGGCGAGGCCGGCGAGCTGCCGGCGCATGACCTTCCCCATGCTATTACGAGGCAGGGCCGCGACGAAGGTCCATCGGCGCGGGACCTTGTAGTCGGCGACCCGGGCGGCGAGGAAGGCGCAAAGCTCGTCCGCGGACACCGCGTGGCCGGGCCGCACCACGACGTAAGCGGCCAGGTCCTCCCCGAGCACCGGGTGGGCGACGCCCGCGACCGCCGCCTCCAGGACGGCCGGGTGCGCGGCCAAGAGCGAGTCCAGCTCGTCGACGAAGACCTTGAGCCCGCCGCGGTTCACCAGCTCCTTCTGCCGCCCGTCGAGGTAGAGGTAGCCGTCGGCGTCGAGGTGACCGAGGTCGCCCGTGCGGACCCAGCCGCCCGGCAGGAAGGTGCGGGCGGTCTCCTCCGGCGCCCGGTAGTAGCGGCGCACGCTCCCGGGTCCGCGGATTCGGATCTCGCCGACCTCGCCGGGGGCGCACTCTCGCTCGCCCTCGGCCACCACGCGGACCTCGGTGGGGGGGACGGGGACGCCGACCGAGCCCGGGCGCGCCGCGGCCTCGCCCGGCGGCATCGCGCAGGTGGCGCTGCCGCTCTCGGTGAGGCCGTACAGGTTGACGAGCATCGCCGCGGGGAAGAGCTCGGGCAGCCGCGCGAAGGTCGCGGGCGGCATCGCGGCGGCCCCGAAGAGGAGCATCGCGAGCGAGGAGAGGTCGGGCCGCTTCGTGGGCGGCGTCGCGTCCCAGGCGTCGACGATGAGCCGGAGCATCGCCGGGACGGCGTAGGCGACCGCGGCCTGGCGCGACGCGGCGAGCGCCAGCCACCGAAGCGGGTCGAACTGGTGCTGGACCACGATCGTCATGCCCGCGCGGAGCGGGAGGTACTGCATGGCGTGCGTCCCGGCGAAGGTGTGGACCGGCACGCCGTGGAGCCAGACGCGGCCCGCGAAGGGCTTGAAGCCGCCGGCGTGGATGGTCAGGAGGTTGCCGTGGGTCGAGCAGACGCCCTTCGGGGTGCCGGTCGTCCCCGACGTGTAGAGGATGTCCGCGAGGTCCTCGGGGCCGAGCGCGACCTCGGGCGCGGGCAGCCCCCCGGCGATCGCCTCGTCAACCTCGGCCGGCCCGAGCACGGTCAGGCCGGGCACGCCGAGGCGCGAGATCGCCTCCGCCTGCCGGAGCCCGCCGAGCGCGAGCCGCGGCTCGGCGTGATGAAGGATTCGATCCATCTCCGCCCCCGCGAGTCGGACCCCGACGGGGACCGCGACCGCGCCCGCGGCGAGCGCGGCGAAGTAGCCGACGTGGAAGCGGTCCGCGTCGCCGTTCTCGAAGACGAGGGCCACCCGATCCCCCTTGCGCACGCCGCGCCCCGCGAGCGCGCCGGCGAGCGCGTCCGCCGCCCGCGCCCACCCGCTGAAGCTCAATGCGGCGGGCGCGTCGAGGGGACCACCCCGGTCCACGACGATCGCCGGGCGATCGCCGTGGACGTTCGCCTGGCGCCGGAGGATCTCGGGGACGACGGCGGGTCGCGTGGCCTCGCTCAAGGGGCCTCCCGGCCGCTTGACAGCCGCGGCCGAACCGATGGAAGAGTACGAGTCAAGAGTAGCAAGTGCTAGTGTATACTCCAGGATCGTCCGGCCGGTGAACACCGTTCTACTACTTCCGATGCCTCCGGGAACGCTCGGGTCGCGCGAAGCCCCGGGGACGCTCCTGCCCGGGCGAAGGGGGGCGAGGGGTTCGGCCACGGGGCGCCCGAGCCGTATGCCGGAGCGACGGAGCGGACGGGGCGGGGGGGGCGCGGTCCGGTCCGATTCGTGCCGGGCGGCACGCTCAGCGGGACCGGCGTGATCGACCTCTCGCTCGACGAGAAGACCCGCGCCCTCCGGGAGATGGCGCGCTGGCTCGGCCGCGAGCAGCTACGGCCGCTCGGGATCGAGTGTGACGAGCGGCACGCGCCGTTGCCCCCGGACCACCCGTTCTTCACGACGGTCCTCGAGCTCGGCGTCGGCGGGCGCGGGCTCGCGGGCATCGCCGGCGATGCCCAGGCCGCCGAGGGGGCCAGCCCGGCGCGGACCTCCAAGGCCGCGCGGCGGACCGTCGTGATCGCGGAGGAGATCGCGTACTGGGACCGAGGCATGGCGACGACGCTGCCCGGCCCCGGCCTGGGCGGCGCCCCCGTGGCGCTGCTCGGAACCGAGGAGCAGAAGGAGCGGCTCTTCGCGCCCTTCTCCGACCGGAAGAAGCCCCACTGGGCCGCGTTCGCGATGAGCGAGCCGGGCGCGGGCTCCGACGTCGCCCGCATCCGGACCCTGGCGCGAGAGGTGGAGGGGGGCTTCGAGCTGACCGGGGAGAAGATGTTCATCTCCAACGGGGCCCGGGCCGATTGGGCCGTCGTCTGGGCGACGATCGATCCCGCGCTCGGACGGGAGGGACATCGGGCGTTCGTCGTCGAGCGGGGGACGCCGGGCTTCACCGTCACGCGGATCGAGCAGAAGATGGGCCTCGCCGCGGCCGAGCTGGCGTCGCTCTCGTTCGAGGCGGCGTTCGTCCCCGATCGGAACGTCCTCCCCGCCCGCGAAGGCGGCTTCAAGGCGGCGATGCGGACGTTCGACATCACCCGCCCCATGGTCGGCGCGATGGCGGTCGGCATCGGGCAGGCGGCCTTCGACGAGACGCTGCGGCTCGCCCGCGAGTCGGGGCTCCTCACGGGCGGCGCGGCCGCCACGGTTCGCCTGCGCGACAAGCTCGCGCGGGCGCGGCGGCTCGTCGACCACGCGCGGCTCCTCTGCTGGCGGGCGGCCTGGCTCGCCGACCTGAAGCGGCCGAACTCGGTCGAGGCGTCGATGGCCAAGGCGTACGCGCCGCGCGCCGCGCTGGAAGCCGCCTCGCTCGGGATGGAGGTGCTCGGCGCGGCCGGCGCGCGATCCGACCGGCTGGTCGAGAAACTCTTCCGTGACGTGAAGGTCCTGGACATCGTGGAGGGGACAGGCGAGATCCAGCGCCTCGCGATGGCCCGCAAGCTGCTCGGGTTCTCTTCCGAAGCGGCGCCGGAGATCACCTAGATGGCGGAGATGGGACGCGCCGCGGTGTTCACCGGAGTGGGCAAGCCGTTCGAGCCGCGCGAGTGGCCGCTGCCGGACCCCGAGCCCGGCGGCCTCGTCGCGTCGATCCTGCTGACGAACGTCTGCGGCTCGGACCTGCACCTGTGGCGCGGGGATCTGGACCTCGCGCGGATCGGGCTGACCTACGGCATCATCCTCGGCCACGAGATGGTCGGCCGTGTGGCGCGGCTCGGACGGGGCCTGGAGGAGGATTCGCTCGGCCGCCCGCTCGCGGAGGGCGACCGGATCGTCTACCCGTACTTCGTCCCCTGCGGGAAGTGCCGCGCCTGCCTGCGGGGCGACGGCCACGCGTGCCTGATGTCGTGGGGCTCGGCGGTCCGATCGGCCGACGAGCCACCCCACTTCGTCGGCGGCTTCGCCACCCACTACGTGCTCTCCCCCCGCCAGCGCGTCTTCAAGGTCCCGGAGGCGCTCTCCGACCACGAGGTCGCGGGCGCCAACTGCGCGCTCGCCCAGGTGATCCATGGCCTGTCGAAGGCGAGGGTCGATCTCGGGGACACGGTCGTCGTCCAGGGCGCGGGGGGGCTCGGGCTGTACGCCTGCGCGGTGGCGCGGGAGATGGGCGCGGGGCGGGTCATCGCGATCGACGCGGTCCCGGCGCGCCTCGCGCTCGCGCGGCAGTTCGGAGCGGACCAGGTCGTCGACGTGGCCGCGACCGAACCGCGGGACCGGATCGGCGCGGTCCGCGAGGCCACGGGCGGCTGGGGCGCGGACGTGGTCGTCGAGGTCGCGGGCTTCCCGGAGGTCGTGCCGGAGGGGCTCAAGATGCTCGGGCGCGGCGGGCGGTACGTCGAGATCGGCAACATCAGCGCGCGCCGCACGTACCTGGCCGACCCGTCCATCCTGGTCGCCGGCAACCTGACGGTCTTCGGCGTCTCGCTCTACGACCCCACCGCGCTCCACCGCGCCCTGGAGTTCCTCGCCCGTACGCGGGAGCGCTGGCCCTTCGCGAGGATCTTCTCGCACACCTTCCCGCTCGCGCAGATCGACCGGGCCTTCGCCGAGGCGGACTTCCTCGCCCGGGACGAGAAGTCGGTCACCCGCGCCGCGATCGCGCCGGGGGGGGCGTGAACCACGCCGCCGCCGCCGAGTCGCTGGACCTCGCCTCCCTCGGAGGCTCGCTGATCGACGGAGGGTGGCGGGCGGCCGAGGAGCGCTTCCCGACCCTCGATCCCTCGACCGGGGCCAAGCTCGCGGAGGTCGCGCTCGGCCGGGGCCCCGAGGTCGACGCGGCGGTGGCCGCCGCGCGCGCCGCGTTCGAGGGCCCCTGGTCGCAGATGGGTCCCGGACGCCGGCGCGAGGCGCTCGCGCGCCTCTCCGAGCTGACGGCGGCCGCGGAGAAGGATCTCGCGCAGGTGGAGGCGCTCGACGTCGGCACGCCGGTCGGCGTCGCACGGAAGCTGACCGTCCGGGCGGCGGCGAAGTCGCTCTCCTATTACGCCTCGTGGATCGACAAGCTGTACGGGGACGTGGTGCCGGTCGCCACGGCGCAGCCGATCCTCGATTTCACCCTGCGCGAGCCGGTGGGCGTGGTCGCGGCCATCGTGCCGTGGAACACGCCGCTGCTCTTCGTCGGGTCCAAGCTCGGTCCGGCCCTCGCCTGCGGCAACACCGTCGTCGTCAAACCCTCGGAGATCGCGCCGCTGTCCATCCTCCGCTGGTCGGCCCTCTGCGCCGGCGCCGGGATCCCACCCGGCGTGGTCAACGTCGTTCCGGGCGACGGCGAGACCGGCCGCCTCCTCGCCTCGCATCCCGGCGTCGACCTCGTGAGCTTCACCGGCGGCAGCGAGACCGGCCCGAGGGTCGCGGCCGCCGCGGCCGGGAAGCGGATCGCCCTGGAGCTGGGCGGGAAGTCGCCGGCGCTCGTCTTCGCCGACGCCGACCTCGACAAGGCCGCGATGGCCGTCGCCCTCGGCGTCTTTGGCCTCTCGGGCCAGGCCTGCGCGGCCTCGAGCCGGCTGCTCGTCGAGGCGAGCGTCCACGACGCTCTCTTGGAACGGATCGTGGAGGTCGCGCGCGCGCTCGCCCCCGGCGACCCGCTCGACCCAGCCACCTCGCTCGGCCCGCTCGCTTCGGAGCGGCAGCTCCGCAGGGTCGAGGGCCACGTCGCCAGGGCGCGAACCGACGGCGCGAGGCTCGTCACGGGCGGAGAGCGGCCCGGCGGCGAGCTCGCCGGCGGCTGGTTCTTCTCGCCGACTGTCTTCGATGGCGTCGATCCAGGGGCGGCCTTGGCCCGCGAGGAGGTCTTCGGGCCGGTGCTCGCCGTCCTCTCCTTCCGGGATGAGGAGGAGGCGGTCGCGCTCGCCAACGCGACGAGCTTCGGTCTCGCGGCGGGTGTCTTCGCCCGAGATGTTTCGCGCGTCCTGGGCCTCGCGCGCCGGCTGCGGGCGGGCACCGTCTGGGTGAACGGCTATGGCCAGATCCCGAACCAGGCGCCGTTCGGCGGCGTCCGGGGCTCGGGCTTCGGCCGCGAGGGAGGGCGCGAGGCGCTGGAGACGTACACGCAGGTCAAGAACGTGCTGATCGAACTCTAGATGATCGACTTCGACCTCGACGACGACGAGCGGCTCATCCAGCGGACGGCGCGCGACTTCGCCCTCGCCGAGCTGAAGCCCGCGGCGCGGGCGCACGAGCGGGACGGCGTTCCCGACGCGCTCGTCGCGGAGTTTCACGCCCTCGGCCTGGACGCGGTCGATCGGCCCGCCGATCTCGGCGGGGGCCTGGGCCCCTTCGCGCAGGCGCTCGTGCTCGAGGAGCTGGGGGCGGCGGATGCCGGGGCGGCGCTCGCGCTCGACGCGACCGCCCCCGCCCGCTATCCGGTCCTCTCGCTCGGGGGCCGGGAGGAGCGCCGGGCGTTCCTCGCCGCGGGCCGCGTCGCGCTCGTCGTGGATCTCGAAGGAACGCTCACCTTCGAGGGCGGACGATTGCACGGCGTCATCCCCTGGTGCCCGGTGCGCCAGCCCGGCGGCGCCGTCGTCGTCCGGCCGGAGGGCGCGCTCCTGTTCACCGCGGGCGCGGGCTTCACCGCGGCGAGCGTCCGCGCGCTCGCGCTGGAGGCGGCGGGAGGAAGCGAGCTGCGGTTTGACGGCGCGCCCGCGGCCCGCTGGGAGGGTGACCCCGCCCCTGCCCTCGCCCGGGTCCGTCTCCACGCGGCCGCACTGCTCGTCGGCCTGCTGCGCGCCTCCTACGAGTACGTCGCGCAGTACGGCAAGGAGCGGATCACCTTCGGCCGGCCCCTCGTGCAGCACCAGGCGGTCGCGTTCCTGATCGTCGAGATGGCGCTCGCCGCGGACGCGGCCCGGCTCGCGGTCTGGCGGGCTGCGGAGGCGATCGCGAACGATCGCGAGGCGACGTGGGCCTCGGCGGCGGCGCTCGCCGAAGCCTCGGAGAGCGCCCTGACCATGACCAGCCGCGCGGTGCAGCTCCTCGGCGGCCACGGCTACCTGAAGGATCACCCGGTCGAGAAGTGGATGCGCGAGGCGCGCGCGCTCTCCCTCGCCTGGGAGGGCCCCGGGCCGCTCGCCGCGAGCCTGGCCGGCAGCTTCGAGCCGCCGGGGGAGACATCATAGATGACCGACGCCGACCGGCGCTACGAGATCCCACGGGCGAAGGGCTGCTTCGGCTGCGGGACGAACAACGACGCGGGCCTCGGCCTCGCTCCTGTGCGCGAGGACGGCGTCGTGCGGGCGACCTACCGGCCGAGGGAGGCCCACCGCGGCTTCTCCCGCACCCTCCACGGCGGCGTGGTCGCGGCCCTCTTCGACGAGGTGACCTGCATGGCGGTCGCGACCGAGGTCGTCGCCTTCGTCGCCACGGTCGAGCTGACGGTGCGCTATCTTCGGCCGGTGCCCATGGACGGAGATCTGCGCCTGGAGGCCCACGACGCGGGGCCCGATCCGGACGACGCGCGGCGGCGGCGGGCCGAGGCGAAGCTCCTCGATTCGACCGGGAACATCCTCGCGACCGCGCGGGGTCTCTACCAGCCCATCCCCGCCGATCGGCTGGACAAGTTCTTCACCCAGGCCGCCGCGACCTGACCGGGAGAGCGCATGGAAGAGCCGCACGTCCGCTATGAGCTGCTTCAATCGACCGCCCGCCTCACCATCGATCGGCCACAGATGCGCAACGCCCTCTCCAGCCAGGCGATGCGCGAGCTCGAGGAGGGGCTCGCGCGCGCCGAGCAGGACGCGGCGGCGCGGGTCGTGGTGCTGACCGGCGCCGGATCGAAGGCCTTCTGCTCGGGCGGCGACCTGTCGACGATGGCGGGCGAGGGGTTCCTCGAAGCCCACGACGCCCGGCGCGCGTACGGGCTGCTGCTGCGCCGCATCCAGGACTGCCGGAAGCCCACGATCGCCCGGGTCAACGGCACCGCGCTCGCCGGCGGCCTCGGCCTCGTGCTCGCCTGCGACCTGGCGGTCGCCGCGCCGACCGCGACCTTCGGCCTGCCGGAGATCGACCGCGGCCTCTTCCCGATGCAGGTGATCGCGCTCCTCCAGCGCCACCTCGGCCGCAAGAGGGCGCTCTGGCTCGTGATGAGCGGGACGAGGATCACCGCCGGCGAGGCGCTCGACCTGGGGCTCGTCAACCGCGTCGCGCCGGCCGAAGCGCTCGACGCGGCCGTGGACGAGCTCGCGCGCGTCCTCGCCGGCAAGAGCCTCGGCGTGCTCGCGCTCGGCAAGCGCGCTTTCGGCTTCGCCGAGGATCTGCCGCTGCCCGCGGCGATGGAGCTCCTCGCCTCGCAGCTCTCGCTCAACGTCCTCTGCGAGGACGCCTCGGAGGGCGTGACCGCCTTCCTGGAAAAACGGCAACCCCACTGGAAGGATCGTTAGGAGTTAACCATGCCGCTCATGCAAGACAAGGTCGTCGTCACCTGCGCCGTCACCGGCGTGCTCGCCAACCGCGACCAGTGCCCTCACCTGCCCTACACGCCGGTCGAGATCGCCGAGGAGTGCAGGCGCGCTTACGACGCCGGCGCCGCGGTGGTCCACATCCACGGCCGCGAGGACGACGGCTCGCAGACCTGGTCGACCGAGCGCTACCGGCAGATCAAGGAGGAGGTTCGCAGGCGCTGCCCGATCGTGATCAACTTCTCGACCGGCGGCTTCGGCATGGGCTGCGAGAACGACGCCGAGAAGCGGGCGAAGATCGAGTATGTCTCGGTGGTCGCGCCGGAGATGGCCGCCCTCAACATGGGCTCGATGAACTACGCGAAGTACTCCGAGAAGCGGAAGGGCTTCGTCTTCGACTTCGTCTTCGCGAACCCCTTCTCCGAGATCGTCATGGCCTGCGAGGCGATGAAGGAGGGAGGGGTGAAGCCCGAGCTGGAGTGCTTCGACGTGGGCCACATCCACAACGCCCAGCCGCTCCTCGCGATGGGGACGCTCAAGGCGCCGCTCCAGTACAGCTTCGTGATGAACGTGCTCGGCGGCGTCGCACCCACCGTGACCAACATGGAGGCCATGTCCCGCAACGTCGGCCGCGAGGACACCTGGGAGGTCATCGGCATCTCCAAGGTCCAGTGGAAGCTCGTGGCCGCCGCGCTCGTGCTGGGCGGCAACATCCGCGTCGGCCTCGAGGACAACTTCTACCTGGACCCCGCGGGCACGAGGATGGCGAAGACCAACGGCGAGCTGGTCGAGAAGGCCGTCCGCATGGCCCGCGACGTCGGCCGCGAGCCGATGACCCCTGACGAGGCGCGCGCCGCGCTCGGGATCCCGCAGCGGTGGTGAGCCCGAGGCCGGGGGCCGGCGCGCCGCCGACATGCTAACCTCCCGCGTCCGTGCCGGTCGTCGTTCAGAAGTACGGGGGCTCTTCGGTCGGGTCCCTCGAGCGGATGCGCCGCGTCGCCGGGAAGATCGCCGCGCGCCGCCGGACCGGGGTCGACCTCGTGGTGGTCGTCTCGGCGATGGGCGACACGACCGACGAGCTGCTCTCCCTGGCGCGCGGGGTGAGCCCCGACCCGCCGCGACGCGAGCTGGACATGCTGCTGTCGGCGGGCGAGCGCATCTCGATGGCGCTGCTCTCCATGGCCTTGCAGGAGCTGGGGGTCGGAGCCATCTCCTTCACCGGCTCACAGAGCGGGATCCTCACGGACGAGTCGCACGCGAGCGCCCGCATCGTCGAGGTCCGGCCCGCGCGCATCCGCGAGGCGCTCGCCCGCGGGAAGGTCGTGATCGTCGCCGGCTACCAGGGGGTCTCGCGAGCGCGCGAGGTCACGACGCTCGGGCGCGGCGGCAGCGACACGACCGCGGTCGCGCTGGCGGCGGCGCTCGACGCCGAGGCCTGCGAGATCTACAGCGACGTGGACGGCGTCTTCTCGGCCGACCCGCGGATCGTCGCGGACGCACGCAAGCTCGACGCGGTCGGGTACGGCGAGATGAAGGAGCTCTCCCACGCGGGGGCGCGAGTGCTCAACGCCCAGGCGGTCGAGTGGGCGCGAGAGAGCGGCATCACGATCCGCGCGCTCCACGTCTCCGGCGAGGGGACGGGGACGCGCGTCGAGGCGGACGGGCCGCGGGCGCCGGGGATCGCCGTCGGCGCGGCGCTCCTGCCCGAGGTCTGCCGGCTGCGCGTCCCCGGAGAGGCCCTCGGCGAGCTGCTCGACCTGCTCGGGGAGCGAGGCGTGGCCCCGCACGACGTGGCGATGGGCGCGGCGGGGGCGAGCCTCTGGCTCTCGCTGGAGAACGTCCACGGCTTCCCCGCCCTGCGCGCCGAGGGGCAGCGCCGGCTCGCGGGGCGGCTCGTGGTCGAGGAGGGTCTCGCGGCGGTCTCGGCGGTCGGCCACGGCCTGTGCGACACGGTGGCTCCGCTGCGGCGCGCGCTAGAGGCGATGGCAGGGGCCGGGGCCGCGGTCGTCGGCGCGACCGCCCGGGGGCCGCGTCTGTCGCTCTTGACCGGCGCGGCGAGCGGCCCGGCGGCGCTGCGCGGTCTTCACGCCGCCCTCGTCGCCGATCCCCGATAGGGCTTCCTCCTCGCCGGAGCGGCTCATCGGCGCGAGCGTTCAACCCGTCTTATTCACGGTACGGCGTAGCGAGGCGTTCGAGACCGCAGCCGAGAAGGGCAAGCGAGAGCGACGACCGACGAGGCGTGCTGAAGCACGCCGCAGGAGGAAGGAGCGAGCACGCCCTTCGCAGGCGCGGGATCGGACGCCGCAGCAGCCGGACCGTGAATAAGACGGGTTCAACCCCCGGCGGGTTCAACCGCCTTTCTCCATGAAGGCCGCGACGCGGCGAAGAGCGTGACGCCAGGGGCGCCGCCGATCTCCGCGCCCGCGACGCCTTGATCGCAGCGCGGGCAAGCGCCACCCAGTTAGTACTTGTAGAACCCCTCGCCCGTCTTGCGGCCGAGCTTCCCGGCGCGGACCAGACGGCGCAGGAGCTGGGGCGGATGGAAGCGGTGGCCGCCCAACTCGCGGTCGAGGATCTCGGCGATGGAGAGGCGGATGTCGAGCCCCACGAGGTCGGTCAGCTCGAGCGGGCCCATCGGGTGGCCATAGCCGAGCTTCATGGCGCGGTCGATGTCCGCGGGCGCGGCGACGCCCTCCTCGACCATCCGGATCGCCTCCATGGCGAGGGCGATGCCGAGCCGGCTCGACGCGAAGCCCGGCGAGTCGCGGACCTCGACGACCTGCTTCCCCATCTTCTCCGCGGCGGCGCGGGCGAAGGCCAGCGTCCGTGGGCTGGTCTGCTCGGCCCGGACGATCTCGACGAGCTTCATGACCGGGGCGGGGTTGAAGAAGTGCAGGCCGACGACGCGCTCGGGCCGCGCGGCGGCCGCGGCGATCGCGGTCACCGGGAGCGAAGAGGTGTTGGTCGCGAGGACGGCGGTCTCCGGCGCGACCCTCGAGAGCGCGCGGAAGGTCTCGGCCTTGAGCGCCGGGTCCTCCGGCCCCGCCTCGATGACGAGCTCCGCACCGGCGGCCGCGGAGGAGAGGTCCGGCGCGGCGACGAGCCGCGCCTGCGCCGCGCGCGCCGCCTCGGGCGAGAGCTTGCCCTTTTCCGCCGCGGTGAGGAGGCCCGCCCGGGCCTTCTCGATCCCGCGCGCGAGCGCCTCGGCCACCGGATCGTAGACGTGCGTCTCCCAGCCGGCCTGCGCGAGGAGCTGCGCGATGCCGTGGCCCATCGTCCCCGCCCCGAGCACCGCCGCCTTGGGATCGGCCATTCTAGCTCCGTTTGCGTTCGAGGAAGGCGCGCATCCGTTCCGCCTTCTCGGGCGATTCGAAGAGGAGCGCCTGGCCCGCCAACTCCACGGCGTCGCTGTCGCGCCCTTGCGCGCTGGCGAGCAACGAGAGCTTCGCCACCCGCAGCGCGAGGTCGCCGTTCTTCGCGATCGTCTCGGCGAGCCGCCGCGCCTCGGCGAGCAGATCGGCGGCGGGAACGACGTGGTTGACGAGGCCGATTCGCGCGGCCTCGGCGGCGTCGAGGATCCGCCCGGTGAAGACCAGCTCGCGGGCGAGGCCGTCGCCGACGAGCCGCGGCAGCCGCCGGGTGCCGCCCGCCGCGGGGAAGATCCCGAGCGAGACCTCGGGCAAGCCGAGCTTCGCGTCGTCCGCGGCGATCCGGATGTCGCAGGCGAGGGCCAGCTCCAGCCCCCCGCCGAGGGCGTAGCCACGAACGGCGGCGATCGTCGGCAGCGGAAATCGCTCGACCGCCGCGAAGAGCCGCGCGTTGACGCCCAGCATCGCCTCCCGGGCGCGCCGCTCGGAGAGGTCGCGGATGTCCGCGCCGGCCGCGAACGCCTTGTCGCCAGCCCCCTGGAGGATGAGCACGCGCAGGTCGGGCGCGGCCGACAGCTCGTCGAGGGCGGCGTGGAGCGCAAAGACCGTGGCGCGGTCGATGGCGTTTCGCGCCTCGGGGCGATCGATCACGAGCTGCGCGACGCCCCCCTCAACGGTCCAGCGGACGCGCGGGCGCTGCTGCGTCACGGACAAGGGGCCTGCAGGCAGAGGTCCGACTGCGTCCGCGGGCGGATGAGCCAGTGCTGGAACTGGTAGTGCAGCTCGCCCGTGAGAGACGCGATGGCCAGGTTCTGCTCGGCCGGGATCGTCACGCTGTTGGTCAGCGGGCTCACCCAGAGCTGCCCGGGATCGAGGATCATGTCCCCGTAGCCGGCGCTCGGATTGCTGATCGTCACGTCGTGGACCTGGACCAGCTCCCCGGCGTACTGGATGGCCGTCGCCGACTGATCGGAGATCGCCGCCGGATCGACGACGAGCGGCGCGGGCGGCTCGGCGTGGCCGACGATCGTCACGCCGTAATCGGACTCGATCGACGGATCGACCTGGAACTCGGGGAACTCGTCGGCGGCGCACTGGCCGGCGGACGTGTCGTAGTAGTCGCAGTAGGGCGCGAGCTGCCCGATCGCGCTCACGGTATCCCCGACCTGGATGTCGTCCGGGATCCCACCCCCGACGCCCGCCGGGTACTGCTCAGGGTGCGGGCAGCTCGAACGGGAGGGCCCGCCGAGGCTTGCGTCCGAGTTGATCGCGTCCATGTTCCCCAGGGAGACGAGCAGGAGCCCGTCGTTCGGGCCGCCGGCCTGCGCCGGATCGGAGACGAAGACTCCATAGTAGCAGAGCGGCTCGTTTCCGGAGCTCTTGCGGATATAGAATTTGGGGCTCGTCACGACCGGGATCGGGGAGATGCGCAGCGGCACGCCGGGCTCGGCGAGGATGCCGTTGAGCTCGATCACCGACGCCGCCGGCACGCCCGCGTCCGGCTCCACGACGCTCCCGCGGACAAACGTGAGCTGGCAGCTACCCCCTCCGCCCGAAGCCGGCAAGCAAGTGTAGTCGAGCCCCATCCCCGCGCAGTCGGAGTCCTGCGTGCACGCCCGTCCCGAGCAGCCGGCCCCCGAGAGGCCGAGCAGGGCGTAGAGCGAAGCGGCGAAGAGCGCCCGGAAGGGCAGTGGGCGGGACCTCATGGGCCGCGGATGTAGCCTGGCCGGCAGCGAAGGTCAACGCCCCGGGGTCATGGACAACTCGATCGGGGCCGACCGCCCGCTCTCTCCCGTCTCATCGTTCTCATCGTTGCTCGGGAACGGGAACCGATCCTGCCGCGCACGGTCTCCCGCGGCTTCTCTCGCCGCAGGCCCCGCCCCCCGGTGGAGAGGCCCCCTGGACGAAGGGGCGCTCCGCGCGATCCCAGGAATGCTCCACGCGCCCCTGCGGTTCGCCTCCCGTGCCCTCCGCCGCTACGCTGGCCCTGGCCGTGACCGTCCGCGTGGGCGGCCTCTACGCCGGCGGCGTCCTGCTCGTCCCGGAGCGCGGCCTCGTCCTCACCTGCTCGCACGTCCTTAGACGGCGCGACCGGCGCGCCCCGCGTGGAGTTTTCTTCCCGACGGCAGGAGCCGGCGCGGGTCCTCGCGCGCGACGGCGACGCGGACCTCGCGCTCCTCGCGGTCACGCCTCGGACCCTCCCAGCGCCGCCGCTCTCCGGGGCAGCCCGCGCGGGCGAACCGGTCACGCTCTCGGGCTGTCCCGGCGGCGCCTGCTTCGCCCTCGCAGCAGGCCGGATCACCGGCGTCTTCCGCCCGCTCCTCGGTGTTCCTCTCGTGCAGATGCGGGCGAAGGTCCTCCCGGGCAGCAGCGGCGGCCCGGTCGTCGACGACGCGGGGCGGATCCTCGGGCTCGTCGCGTACCGCGACCTGCGCGCCCCGGGCCTCGCTTACTTCATCCCCATCGACGCGGCGCGCCCCCTCCTCACGGCCTCTCTGCGCTCGCCGTGACCGCCGGGAAGACTCGCGCGGCGGCCTGTGCAGCGAGCCGCCGCTCGACCCGCGCGCCGGCGTCCGCCCGATCGGCCTCCGAGAGGAGCCTCGCCCGCGCCGCGTCGCCCTGGCTCATCGCCCGCCAACGCTTGAGCTGCGCGACGAGGTCGAGCGCCTCGGCTCGTTCGAAGTGCGCCTTCTCCTCGGCGAGCGCCGAGGCGCAAATCGGCTGCGCCGCCAGGCCGCGCGTGCCCCAGAGCAGCGCCGCGGCGGCGAGCGCGCCCCCCCATTCCCTTCCCCCCATGGTCCCCTCCCGCGGCCCCCGCCGCCACGGGAAACGCTAGTCATGGCGGCGCGGGATCGGAGGCCGCAAGGGCCCCAGACGAGACCGCGCAGCCGCTAGGTCCCCGCGTCGTCGCCGGCGTCGAATATCCCCGCGTCGTCGCCGGCGTCGCCGGCGTCGACGGCCCCCGCGTCTGCCTCCCCCGCGTCCTCGACCCCGGCGTCCTCGGCCCCGTCGGCCGCCCCCGCGTCGAGGCCCGCGTCCTCCCCGGCGTCGGCCCCGCCGGCGTCCACCGCTCCGGCGTCCTCCCCCGCGTCGGACTGTCCCGACACGAGCCCCGCGTCCCCGCCCGCGTCCGCCCCGCCGTCGAGAGTCTCCTGGCTCACGGACGCGACGCCGCCGTCCGGCGTCGGCCCGTAGACGAAGACCGCCTTGACGCAGTGGCCCCACCCGTCGTTGTCGGGGACGCAGACGAGATCCTGCCCCTGCGAGTCGCAGTCTCCCTGAATGGAACAGACGTAATCCGCGTGGCAGGCGGGCAGCGCCGCCACGAGAGCGATGAGCCAGTCGCGAGTGTGCATCGGGGCGAAAACCTCCGAGACGCGGATAGACAACGGTCACCGCCTCTCTGTCAAGCGGCTTGGAACCCGCGAAAACAAAAAGACATTCCCGGGCTCCCCGTCGACCCGCAACGCCATCCGCTGCACCCAACGGGTGTAGGCCCATGACCGGCGAGCCGGGCGGCGGCGGCCGCGAAGTTGTAGCGCACCATGTAGAAGAGCGCGTACAGGAAGCCGGCGAGCAGCCACTGGACGGCCCACCGCCGCCGGAAGGCGGCCGTGTGGGCGGGCAGCGTGCCCGGCAGCCCGGACGCCTACTGGCAGCAGCCGGTCATGCCAAAGAGCGACTCGGCGAGGCAACCGGTCCCAAACAATCCCCCGTCTGAACAAGCGCTGCCCTCCAACGGGCACTGACACGTCTGGCCCGTCGGGCAGCCGGTGCAGCTCGATGGATTGCACGACGTTCCGGAGCAGCCGCCGTCCCCCAACCCGGAGGAACCGCCGCTCGACGAGCTTCCCGGCGTCGCACATGTGCAGCTCGTCGTGTCGCAGGTCTGTGAGCCCGAGCAGAGGCCGCCGCAGTTGCTCGGGCAGGTGCAGTTGTTGCTGGTGGGATCGCAGGTCGACGGCGCCTGGCAGGGCGGGTTGCACTGCTGCTGCACGCACTGCCCGCCCTGGCAGACGAGGCCGCCCGTGCAGCCGGCGCCGCAGCCGCCGCCGCCCCCGTCGGGCGTGAGGCACTTGCCGTCCGTGCACACATACCCCGGGCTGCATTGCGCATCCACCGTGCACGGACCGCACTGGTGCGTCTGGCCGTTGCAGACCGGCGCGCGGCCGGTGCAGTCCCCGTTGTTGCAGCAATTCTGGGCGCTGCATTGCTGGTTCGTCGTGCACGCCCCGGAGACGCAGCTCCCCCCGTCCGGGCACTGCCCCGAGTTCTGGCAAGGGCCGCAGAGCTGCGACTGGTAGCAGACGGGGTCCGCGGGCGTGCAGTCGGCGCTCGACGTACACTTGGGGACGCAGGCGCCGGAGGCGCACAGCTCCTTGCAGCCGCAGTCGGTGCTGCGGACGCAGCCGCCGTCGGGCTTCGGCCCGCAGCTCCCCTCGATGCAGGCCGGCGCCGCGGCCGTCGTGCAGTCGCAGCTCGTCTGGCACTCGCCCGGGGGGAGCGAGCTGCCGTCCGGGTTACCGCCCCCGCTCGTCGAACCCCCCATCGTGCCCGACGTCGAGCTCCCGGAGCTGGATCCCGAGGTCGTCGTTCCCGAGGTCGATCCCGAGGTCGTGGTCGAGCCGGAGGTCGAGCTGGACGTCGTCGAACCCGATGTCGTCGTGCCCCCGGAGCTGGCCCCAGAGGTCGTGGTCGATCCCCCAGACGAAGATCCCGTCTCGGGGTGGCAAATCTGGTCCGCGCCGCACCTGCTGCCCGGCGGGCAGCGGCCGTCGGGGCAGGTGAAGGTGCGGCCGGTCGCGGTCGGGACCTCCGGGAGGCAGGCGGCGAGCGCGGCGGCGAGGAGCACGGCGAGGCCCGCGCGCCCGGGGCTCGATCTTCTTCCCGTCATCTCCCCCTCCTCACCACGCGACCCCCGCGCCCACCCCGAGCGCGGCGGCCGACGAGATGGCGAGCGCGGCGGCGAGGATAATGACGAGCGACGCGGGCAATCGGCAACCTCCTCTCCGCGCATCCTATCCACCCGCCCGACCGCCGATCAAGCGTGCCGGTCTGCCCACCGCTTCTAAGGATGTTCGTGGCGCGGAATCCAAGATGTCCATCGCCGTTTCCCCACACCGTACGACTCCTCCATTCGCTCCATCACTGCCGGTTTGCCGGCGCACGGACGGACGATCGTCCAAGTTCTGGACACCCGCGGGTCTCGATGGGCGACCGCGGGGGTGTCGTCGGGGACGGAGATCGGCGGAGGTGGGAGGATCGGCCGAGGAGGGCGCGCGGTCGATCCATGGGGCGGCTCAATCGCCCGAGGAGAGGCGACAAACGACCGATCAGGGGGCGCACTCGACCGAGGAGACCGCGCAATCGACCAAAGAGACCTTGCACTCGGCCGAGTAGACCGTGCACTGGACCAAGTAGACCGCGCATTTGACCAAGTAGACCGCGCACTCGGCCAAGGAGACCGCGCGATCGACCGATGAGACGGCGCGATCGACCGAAGAGACCGTGCACTCGCCCAAGGAGACCGTGCAATCGCCCAAGGAGACCGCGCACTCGACCGAGGAGACCGTGCACTCGACCGAAGAGACGGCGCGATCGACCAAAGAGACG
>JAKAPL010000033.1 GCA_021807105.1 Myxococcales bacterium
TCGAGAGCTGCCCTCGACCGTTCGTCGCGCGATCGGGCGCGATCGAGCGCGATGACGGATCGTTCATCGCGGCCGAAGGGTTCGATGTCGCGGCCAAGAGGCGCAGAGCGCGCGATGCGACACCGAACGCCGCCGCTCTTTGGCCGATCGCGGCTGATGATCGATCGGTCATCGTCCTGCACGGCATCGTCGCGCGCGACGAGAGATCGATCGCAGCGGCTCACGGGCCAATCGTCGCGCTCGAGAGTCCCGATGCAGGCGACGCTTCGTCGATCGCGAGCGCCCTTCGCTCGGTCGCGCGCGTCGCTCGATCGGCCGTCGCGTTGCGCGGCATCGTCGAGCGCGACGGGGGATCGGCCGCCGGCTCTCACATGTCGATTGCCGCGTTCGAGAGAGCCGAAGCGGAGGACTTTCCTCCGATCGCCTTCGATGGTCGATCCGATCGACCTCATCCCGGGCGAAAGCCGGCGGGACGGACGGCGCTCCCAGGAGAACCTCCGTCGATCGGCCGCGGAATCGACAGGATGGAACGACCGGCTCGCTCGTTCATCGCGGGTTAACCTCGACAGCCGGTCACCGGGAGGAGCCTCGTCACCGTCCTTCGGGTGGAGCCGGCTCTTGGTGCGCGTGCGGCGTATTGCGCGCGCGACCCGCGTCTGCGCCTCGCGATCGGTCGCGGGCGGCCCGTGCTCGACCTTTCGGAGCGCGCACCGGGCCCCGCCGACCGCGTACTCGCGGCGAACGACACGAGGAAGGGGCAGATCGACGACGGACCACGTCTTCGATCGGGCGTGGGCTTCCACCTCTGGTCCCGCAGCCAGCGGTCTGTCGAAGCGGCCGCTTGTCGCATCCTGTGGGTCGAACAGCCTCGCCGAGGCCGTCACCGTCAGCCAGTCTCCCTCCGGAAACGGCGGGAGGAGGCGAAGTTGAACCCGGGCGACCGGTGGATCCGGAATCAGGGTCAGGACGTCCGACTCGACCCCGACATCGGAGGAGAGCGCTGATTCGGTGACACCCTCCATGATCGCCTCCCTAAGCAGCAAGCCCCGGCTGCGGCGTGATCACGACGGCCTCGTGCCAATCGAGCAGCCGCGGTTCGACCCTGATCCCGGGGTCGTGAACCGTCGGAGGGATCCCCGGTCCGAGGCTGCGACCATTCAGCCAACCGTGCTCCTCGTCGGTGAGTTCGTACCAGACCGGGTCCATGGCGTCGCGCAGCTCTTCTGCGACGGGATCGCCGAGCTCATCCAACTGGAGCATGAGCTCTTCGAGCGCGAGATAGGCGCGGAGGCGAGGGCTCATGGCCAAGCTCGCCGCCAATCCGGCCTCCTCCCAGCCAAGGCGGCCTCGTAGGTCGAGAGCGGCGCCTCGGTCGCCGGTTCGACGTAGGCATACTTGTCCGGCCGCCTCGGGTCGGGACGAACCGACAGTTGGCCGCTGACGGCAAACCGCTCGATTGCATACACGAGATCGCCCGCGACGGCGTGCGTGCAGCGGCGGGGGACCTCCTCCGAGCTCCAGACCCCGCCACGGTCGCATATAAGGAGGGCTGCGGCATGGCTTCGCGAGAGGCGAGCGTCTCGGCGAGCGCCACGGGTTTCTCCCCTTGAGAGACGACCTTCTCGGGGTGAGATGCGGGCTTCTCGGGTCGAGACGAGGCTTGTCGAGCTTGAGCGATGGCCTACCGAGCCCGGAAGTGGGCCAGATGCCCACGAAGGATGCGGCAGGGACGGACCTTCGTTGCCATCGACGCGGCGCTATCGCACTGGGCTCCCACCTCGGCTCTTGGCCCAGGCGGATCCGAACCTAACCCGGGGAAGCCCGCCCCCTCACCCGATCGTCTCCTCGAGCAGCGCCTTTTGGACGTGGAGGCGGTTCTCCGCCTCGTCGAGGACCGCGGAGTGGGGGCCGTCCAGGACGGCGGCGGCGATCTCCTCGCCGCGGTGGGCGGGGAGACAGTGGAGGATGACGTGATTCGGGGCGGCGAGCGCGGCGAGTGCGCTGGTGACCGCGAACGGGGCGAGCGCCGCGCGGCGGGCAGCCTGCTCGGCCTCGCGGCCCATGTGCGTCCAGACGTCGGTCGCGATCACGTCGGCGCCCTGCACAGCCTCGGCGGGACGGTCGGTCACGGAGAGATGCTCCCCCGCGGCCGCGGCCTCGTCCCCGGGCGGCCGGAAGCCCTCGGGGGCGGCGAGGCGCAGCGCGAAGCCGAACAGCCGCGCGGCCTCGATCCACGAACGGGCGACGTTGCCCGCGCCGTCACCGAGAAACGCGACGCCGAGCCCCTCGGTCCGACCGAACCGCTCGTGCAGCGTGAAGACGTCGGCGAGGAGCTGCACGGGGTGGGCGCCGTCGGAGAGGCCGTTGATCACCGGGACCGTGGCGGCCCGCGCGAACGCCGCGAGCCGATCGTCGCCGAAGGTGCGCAGGACGATGCCGTGCAGGTAGCGCGACAGCACGCGCGCGGTGTCCTCGGCCGTCTCGCCGCGCGGGAGCTGGCTCTCGGCGGCGGGAAGGGTGACGGCGGCCCCGCCCAGCTCGATCATCGCGACCTCGAACGAGACGCGGGTCCGGGTCGAGGGCTTCTCGAAGAGCAGGCCGAGGGTGCGGCCGGCGAGGGTCTCTTCCCGACGGCCGGGACGGCGCGCGGCTTTGAGGGCGCGCGCCCGGGCGAGGAGCGCGCGGTGCTCCTCCGGCGTGCGATCGGCCAGGCGCAGGAAGTGGCGGGGGACCCCTACTCTCATGCGGCCCTCCGGGGGGTGTCCCGCCCGCCGGCGATCCGCTGGAAGGCGTTCGCGGCCCGGAGCTGGACGGGCAGGGGCAGAGAGCGGGCGAGCGTGGCTGCGAGCCAGTTGCCGCCGCCGGCGACGACCGACCGCCGGCCGCGAGCCATCGCCGCGAGCGCGATCGCGGCGACCTTGTCCGCGGACATGGTGCCCATCCGCGCCATCCGGCCGAGCGTGAAGCCCCCGACCTGGGCGAACTCCGTGGCCGTGCCCCCGGGGCTGACGACGCAGACGCGCACGCCGGTCCCGCGCAGCTCGAAGCCGAGCGCCTCCCCGAAGCTCTTCACGAACGCCTTGCTGGCCGAGTAGACGGCGAAGGTCGGGATGGGCAGGTAGGCGGCGATAGAGGCGGTGATCAGGATGTCGCCCGCTCCGCGGTCGATCATCTGCGGCAACAGCAGGCGGGTCAGGTGGACGGGCGAAACCATGTTGAGCTGCATCATCTCGAGGTCCTGCTCCCAGGCGCCGTTCTCGAACGCGCCCGATCGGCCGAGGCCGGCGTTGTTGATCAGCAGGTCGATCGACCGTCCGAGCGCCCGCAGCGCGTCGGCAAGCCGCTGCGCGCCCGCCGGGTCCGCGAGATCCGCGGGCACCACGTCGGCCCGGACACCGTGGCGGGAGGAGAGCTCCAGCGCGAGCGCCTCGAGCCGCTCCCTCCGCCGCGCGGTGAGGACGAGGTTGCAGCCCCCGGCGGCGAGCCGCCGGGCCATCGCGGCGCCGATCCCCGCGCTCGCCCCGGTGACGAGCGCGGTCTTGCCCTTCCAGTGGGTGAAGGTCATGGCAGGCGAACGAGTAACGCTTCCGGTGCCGGAATGCTACCGGACCTCCATCAGGCGGGCGAACAGCTCGTCGAGCCTGGGGACGGCCCGCGCTCGAGCCCGGATCCGCGCGGCCCGCGCCTTGAGCGAGGCGATCTGCTGCTCGACCGAGGCGGGGCCGGTGCCGCCCGCGCTCACTTTCCGCGCCGGCGAGCCGAGCGGCTCGGCGGCGGCGAGCGCCTCCGTGTCGAAGGCCGGGTCGACCTGCCGGGCCTCCTCCATGGTGACCGAGGCGAGCGGGCGCCCCTCGGAGCGGCAGCGGGCGACGAGGGCGCCGACCGCGCGGTAGGCCTCGCGGAACGGCCGCCCGCGCCGCACGAGCGCCTCCGCGAGGTCGGTCGCCTGCATGTCGCTGCCGGCGACCGCGGCGCGGCAGCGCTCGGCGTCGAAGGTGACGTGATCGAGCGCGACGGCGAGCGCGGCGAGCGCAGACAGGACGAGCGGCCCCGAATCGAGTACGGCCGCCCGGTCCTCCTGCAGGTCGCGGTGGTAGCCGGAGGGCAGACCGGCGAGCACGTTCAAGAGCCCCGCGAGGTTGCCCGCCGCGCGTCCGCCCCGCGCGCGGAGCAGCTCGAAGACGTCCGGGTTCCGTTTCTGGGGCATCAGACTCGACCCGCAGGCGATCGCGCCGTCGAGCTGGACGAGGCCCGCGTCCGATCCGGCGAGCGCGACGAACTCCGCCGCGATCCGGCCGACGTGCAGGAGACAACGGGCCGCGGTGTAAGCAAAATCGAGCGCGAAGTCGCGGTCGGCGACGGTATCCAGGCCGTTCTCGGTGAGCCGCGAGAAGCCCAGGAGCGTGCGCGGGATCTCCCGGTCGATGGGGAGCGTCGTCCCGGCGATCGCCCCGACGCCGAGCGGGCAGGCGTCGGCCTGTTCCAGGACGAAGATGAACGCGGCGGCGTCGCGCGCGAGTGGCTCAGCGTGGCTGCACAGGAGGTAGGCGCCGGTGACCGCCTGCGCGCGCTGGCGGTGGGTGTAAGCGGGGAGCACGAGGTCGCGCTCGGCGGCGGCCCGATCGGCGAGCTGGTCGACGGCCGCCGCGAGCGCGTCCAGCAGCGCGCCACAGCGCTCGCGCACGTGCAACCGCAGATCGAGGGCCACCTGATCGTTGCGCGAGCGGGCGGTATGGAGCTTCCCCGCGACCGCGCCGAGCCGCCGCGAGAGCTCGGCCTCGATGGCCATGTGGACGTCCTCTTCGCCCGACAGCGCGAGCGCCCCGGACGCCCACTCGTCCCAGAGCGCGGCGAGGCCGCCGCGAAGCTCCCGCGCGTCCTCGGCGGAGACGAGTCCCACCCTGGCGAGCATCGCGAGGTGGGCGAGGCTGCCGGCGAGGTCCTCGCGCACGATCGCGCGGTCGGCGGCGAGCGAGCTGGTGAAGGCGAGCACCCGGGGATCGAGGCCCGGGCCGCCGCTGGCCGCGGTCTTCGCGATCACGCCGGCTTCCCGGCGCGCCGGCCCCACTCGCCGAGCTGGAGGCCGACGAGCTGGATGAAGCCCTCCGCCGCGCGGTGGTCGAAGCGGTCCTCGCGCCCGTACGTCGCGAGGCCATGGTTGTAGAGGCCGTAAGGCGAGGTCCGGCCCACCACCTGGAGGCTCCCCTTGAAGAGCTGGACGGTCACGGTCCCGGTGACGCTCTTCTCGCTCTCCGCGTTGAACGCCTGGAGGGCCCCCCGCAGCGGCGAGAACCAGAAACCCTCATAGATCAGCTCGGCAAACCGCTGGTCGAGGAACGCCTTGACCCGCAGCGTCATGGCCAGCGTGGTGAAGCGCTCCAGGTCGCGGTGGGCGGCGATGAGCGCGGTGGCCGCCGGGCACTCGTACACCTCGCGGCTCTTGATGCCCACGACCCGATCCTCGACGAGGTCGATGCGCCCGACGCCGTGCTCGCCGGCGATGGCCCCGGCGCGCGCGATCAGCTCGGCGACCGTCCCGCCCTGTTCGTCGACCTCGACCGGCACGCCGCCGTCGAAGCGGATCGACAGCAGGCGCGGCTCGGCGGGCGCGTCGCGCCAGCTCTTCGTCCAGGCGAAGGCCTCCTCGGGCGGCGCGGCGGCCGGATCCTCGAGGACGCCGCCCTCGATCGACCTCCCCCAGAGGTTCTCGTCCACGGAGAACGGGCTCTTCCTAGTGGCCGGAATCTCGATGCCGTGCTGCTGCGCGTACGCGATCGCCTCGTCGCGCGAGATGTTCCGCTCGCGCTGCGGGGCGACGATCGCGAGGTCCGGCGCGAGCCCCTTGACCGCGAGGTCGAACCGGACCTGGTCGTTGCCCTTGCCGGTCGCCCCGTGCGCGACGGCCACCGCGCCGTGCTTGCGCGCGGCGGCGACGAGGTGCTTGGCGATGAGCGGCCGCGAGAGCGCCGCGGAGAGCGGGTAGACGCCCTCGTACAGCGCGTTGGCCGACAGGGCGGGGAGGCAGAAGTCGCGGGCGAACTCCTCCCGCGCGGAGGCGACCTCCAGCGCGACCGCGCCGGCCTTCAGCGCGCGCGCGCGGAGCTGCTCCGGGTCCTTCGCCTCGCCCACGTCGACGTGGCAGGCGATCACGTCGTAGCCGTAGTCTGCGCTGAGGATCCGCACGAGGACGGAGGTGTCGAGGCCACCAGAATACGCGAGGACGATCTTCTTCTTCATCGGGCACCTTTCCAGAAGAGCTGCGAGAGACGGCGGACGATCGGGCGGGCCACGGACGGCCGGCGCAGGGCGAGGAAGACGGCGTCGTCGCCCGCGATGGTGCCGAGGCTCTCCGGCAGGCGGGCGAGATCGAGCGCGCGGGCAATGGCGGGCGCCGAGCCGGGCTCCACCGCGAGCACGACGAGAGACGGGTTGGCGGCGATCGACAGGACGCGCCGGCCCAGCTCGCGCAGGGTCGCGAGCGGATCCGGAGCGCGCGGCTCCGAGAGCTCGTAGATCGTCCCGCCCTCCGGCCGCGCCGCGTGGCGCGCGCCGAGGCGGGCGAGATCGCGGGAGAGCGTCGCCTGATTCACCCGCACGCCCTCGGCGGCGAGCAGGCGGCGCAGCTCCTCCTGGGTGGCGACCTCGCGCGTGGCGAGGAGATGGCGCACGAGCGCGCGGCGCCGGGCCGTGGCCTCGCGCGAGCGCGAAGGCGGCGCGCGCACGCTCACGGCAGCACCAGCGTGCCCACGCCGCGGTCGGTGAACAGCTCGGCGATCACCCCGTGGGGGATCCGCCCGTCGACCACGTGCACGCGGCCGACCCCGCCGCGCAGCGCCTCCAGGATCGAGCGCGCCTTGACCTTCATCCCGCCGGTGATCGCCCCGCCGGTGATCTTCGCCGACAGCTCCTCGGCCCGCAGCTCGGAGAGCAGCTCGCCGTTCTCCAGGATCCCGGCGACGTCGGTCAGGTAGATGAGCTTCTCGGCCGAGATCGCGGAGGCGATCGCCGCGGCCGCGGCGTCGGCGTTCGTGTTGTAGCTGTGGCCGTCCTCCCCGATGGCGACCGGCGAGACCACGGGCACGTAGCCCTTCTTGATCAGCATCTCCAGGAACGACCGGTTCACCTGGGTGATCTCGCCGACCTGCCCCAGGTCCCGGCCGTCTTCCGGGACCTGCTTCTTCGCCCGGAGGAGCGCGCCGTCCTTGCCCGAGAGGCCGACGGCGTGGCCACCATCCTGGTTCAGCAGCGTCACCAGCTCCGTGTTGATCGCCCCGGTGAGCACCATCTCCACAACCTTGAGGTCCGCCTCGGGGGTCACCCGCACGCCGTCGATGAACTCGCTCTTGTGGCCGAGCCGATCGAGCGTCCGGCTGATCTCGGGCCCCCCCCCCGTGGACCACGATCGGCTGGAGCCCCACGGAGCGCAGCAGCGCCACGTCGTCGCAGAACGCCTTCTTGAGCGAGTCCTTCACCATCGCCGCGCCGCCGTACTTGATGACGCAGCGCTGACCCCGCAGCCGGGAGATGTACGAGAGGACCTCGACGAGGAGGGAGACCTTGAACGCCGGACTGTACTTCGTCAGCCGATCGTCACGGGCGACGCCGCCCCCCTCGGTCTCGACGAGCAGCGAGCTGTAATCGGCGTTGATCTTCACGTAGTCGTAGGAGAGATCGCAGCCCCACGCGGTCGCCCGACCGCCGCCGCCGGGGAGGACCACCGCGACCCGCACCTCCGGACCGCGCAGCTTCGCGCGCAGCGCCGGCGCGTCGAACGGCCGCGGACCGCCGGGCCCGTAGACCTCGACGCCCTGGATCTCGACGCGCGCCGCCTCCGGGTGGAGGCTCCAGCCGTGGCTCCCCGCGCGGGCGCCCACCGTGGCGAGCACCCTCCCCCAATTCGGATCGGCGCCGAAGAAGGCGGCCTTCACGAGGTTGCTGCCGGCGACGGCGCGGGCGAGGTCCCGGGCGGCGGCGAAGTCGGGCGCGCCGGAGACCTCGACCTCCAGGAGCCGCGTCGCCCCCTCGCCGTCCTGGGCGATCGCCCGCGCCAGCTCGCGGCAGAGGCTCTCGAGCGCGGCGGCGAAGGCGTCGAACGACGGGCCCGGCCCCTCGATCGGCGGATTGCCGGCCCGGCCGTTCGCGAGCGCAAAGACCGAATCGTTGGTGCTCATGTCGCCATCGACCGTGAGGCTGTCGAAGCTCGTCTCCATCGCCGCGGCGAGCGCCGCCTGGAGCGGCTCCGGACGGATGGCGCAGTCGGTCACGACGACCGCGATCATCGTGGCGAGCTGCGGGGCGATCATCCCGGAGCCCTTGGCGATCGCCGAGATCGTCACCTCGCGGCCGTCGAGCGCGAAGGTCCGATGGGCGAGCTTCACCATCGTGTCCGTCGTCAGGATCGCCTCGGCCGCGGGCTCGGGCTCTGGCCGCAGCGCCTCGACGAGGCGCGGCAGCGCCGCGGTGATCTTCCCCAGCGGCAGGCGGACGCCGATGACCCCGGTCGAGGCGGCGAGCAGGGAGTCCACCGGCGCCCCGAGCGCCCGCCCGAGCGCGTCGAGCGTCTCCCGGACGTCGGCGGCGCCGGCCGGTCCGGTGAGCGCGTTGGCGTTGCCGCTGTTGACGACGACCGCGCGGATACCGTCCGCGGGGAGCCGCCGCCGTGCGTCCTCGACCGGTGCCGCGCGCGCCTCGTTCACGGTGAAGCAGCCGGCCGCGGCGCAGGGGCCGTCGCTCACGACGAGGGCGAGGTCCTTGCGCGCGGGCTTGAGCCCCGCGTGCACGCCCGCGAAGCGGAAGCCGGCGGGGACCTTCACGGCCAGAAGCTCCGCAGCCCGTACATCCCGGCCGCCTCCGGCAGCCCGAGGACGAGGTTGAGGTTCTGCACGGCCTGCCCAGCCGCGCCCTTGACCAGGTTGTCGAGCGCGGCGACGACGATCACCCGCCCGTCCTCGCCGGCGGCGGCGCCGAGGTCGCAGCGGTTCGTGCCGGCGACGGCGTTGATGCCCACCTCTTCGGGCGAGGCGCGGACCACGACGAAGGGCTCGGCGCCGTACGCGTTGCGCATCGCGTCCGCCACGGCCTCGGGGCCGGCGCCCGGCCGCAGGCGGCCGTACGCGGTCGCGAGGATCCCCCGGCGGACGGGGAGCAGGTGCGCGGTGAACGTCACGTGGACCGACCGCAGCCCGCACCGGTCGGTCGTCTGCGCGATCTCGGGCGTGTGCGGGTGGCGCAGGACCTTGTAGGCCCGGAAGTCGCCGTCGACCTCGGCGAAGGCGAGGTCCTCGCGCCCCGTGCGTCCCGCCCCCGTGACGCCGGACGCGGCGTCGACGACCACGTCGCCCTCGATGAGGTCCCTCTTCGCGAGCGGCGCGAGGGCCAGGGCGGCCGCGGTCGCATAACAACCGGGGTTCGCGACGAGGCGCGCCCCGCGGATCTGGGAACGGAACAGCTCGGGGAGCCCGTAGGCCGCCTGCGCGAGCAGGTCGGGCCGCGGGTGGACGAAGCCATAGTACGCGGGGTAGTGCAGCGGCTCCGCGAGGCGAAACGCGCCCGAGAAGTCGACGACCCGGACGCCCCGTTCGAGCAGCCGCGGGACGAGGACGACCGACGCCGTCGCGGGCGTCGCGAGCAGCACGGCCTCGCACTCCGCCGCGAGCTCCTCGCTCCGGGCGAGCGGCGCGTACCGGAGCGCCGCCGCGGCGCCGGAGATCCCGAGCTTCGCGCCCGCCGTCTCTCCCTCCCAGCGGTCGCTCGTGAGGAAGCGGAGCACGACGCCCCGGTGGGCGGCGAGCAGCCGCGTGGCCTCCATCCCGGCGTAACCGGAAGCCCCCACGATCCCGACCGCGTGCCCCTGCATAGAGGACGCATGGTTATGCGATCGCGGTCAAGAGATCAAGCGAAATCGTGACGGCGCGAGCCCCGCGCCGGGACGGCTCATCGCTGAATCGCGTGGCCGGCGTTCGGGTGCCGCGCGTCAGCCGGCGAGACCGCAGACCGAGTTGCCGGCGCCGCAGCCGGAGAAGCACTTCCAGGTGCCCTCGATGCCGGCGGGCGCCTTCAGCGAGGCGCAGTCCGCGTCGGTCGCGCAGCTCTTGGTGCAGATGGTGTCGCCCGGGTGCTCGGAGCAACCCGCGTCCGCACCGTTGAGCGTGGTGTACTGCACGCTCTCGACGGGCAGGCAGGCGAGACCGGCCGCGCAGTCCGAGCCGGCCTCGCACACGGTGGCGGCCTGCAACCCGCCGCCACACGCGGCAAGTGCGAGGGCGGCCACGATTCCCCGGAAGCGGCGCATTATCCTTCCTCCCTTCGACGAGGGAAGCGAACAGAGACCCCTGGCCCGCCGGCCGGCTCGCTCCCTCTCGTTGTCGAAGCGCGTGAAGAGACCGTAGGTGACCAACGGCTTCCGGTCAAGTCCAGCGCCGCCGCCGCGGACGTGACCGCGCCTCGGACGCTCCCCCGCTGGCTCGGGGCCCCGCCGGACTTCCCTTCCCTGCCGCCCGCGTCTCGGTGTACTGACGAGCCGTGCTCGCCGTTCTTCGCGCCTTCGCCGCCGCCACAGCCGTAGCGGCGTCCGGCCCATCCGCGGCGCCCGCCGTGCCCCGCGCGGACGGGGGCGAGCCGTCGCGCGCCGCGGGGGCCCTCGAACGGCCGCGCGCGGCCGAGCCGATCCGCCACCTTCCCCATCGCCTCGTCGCCGTCGAGGCGGGCGCCTGGATCGAGCCGGGGGCCGGCCGCTTCTGCAAGCTCGTCGGCGATGGCGCGTTCCAGCTCACCCCCACGGGCGCGCTGCGCGTCTCGCCCTCGGCCGCCGGCGCGCGCGCCGAGCTCTTCTATGGGGATTGCTCCTCCCCGAACGCCGAGACGCTCACCGGCGTCGGCCTCTTCCCGAACCTCCGCGCCTCCGCCGAGATCGACCTGGATCGCGGCCTCGCGGTCCTCTCAGGCGGCGAGCTGGGCCGGCGGCCGATCTGGTGGCGCGTGGAAGGCGGCGGCTACACCTCCACCTCCTGCGCCGCCCTCTCCGAGGAGAACCGCACCGAACGCTGCACGTTCCCCATCCCCACCGCGGCGCTGCGCGAGGCGTTGCCGCGGGGACCGTCGGGGATCGTGATCCTGCGGCTGCCCGCGGCCATGCCCTCCCCTGCCGAGCTCTCCGTGATCTGGGACCGGCACGGCGTGGTGCAGCCGCTGGAGGCGTTCCGCGTGCCGGTCCGGCGCTACGTCCTCGACGAGGCGCCCGTCCGAACCTCACCGCTCGAGGCCTGGCGCACCGAGGCGGAGGTCGCGATCGCCTGGCCCGGCGCGGTCGAGGACGCGAGCTGCGAGACCTCGTGCCGGGTCTCCGGAGACGGGGGGCGGCTCGTCGTGAGCCCGCCCGCGGAGGCCGCCTCGCTCGCCGTCCGGCTCGCCCTGCGCGACGGCGTCGTGCTCCGGGGACCGCGCGGCTTCGCCTCCGAGGCGATCGCGACCTTCCCGCTCGCCCGCTGCCGGCTGCGCCCGCTCGCCCCGGCGTTGCTCGGCGGCGTGGACGACCACGGGCTGCCGCTCGTGCTGGGCGAGAACTGCCCCCGCGCGCCGCAGGATCTCTCCGTCGAGACCTCGCCCCCCTCCGCGAGCGCGGTGATCTCGCGCTCCGCGGACGGCCGCCGGCTGATGCTCTCCCTCGGCCACGTGCCGCGGGGCCTGCCCTCTCTGGAGCTGCGCCTCTTCGCCGGACCGGAGCGCGCGCTGCTCGGCTCCGTCTCCATCCCGATCACGGAAGGCTACCTCGGGACGCGCGCACGCCTGTACGACCCCCAGATCGGCGAACTGTCGGCCGTCCCCACCAACCGGAAGGTGCGCGTCGAGCTCCTCGTCCCCGATCCGAACCTCGCGCCCTCGCTCTCCGTCGAGCCGCTGCACGGCTACTATTCGGTCGCCCGGACGCGGCCCGTCGAGATCCAGGGGACGCTGGAGAGCGGCGGGACGATCCCCATCGTCGTCGGCTACCGTCCGCCCCAGGCCGGCCTGCCGGCCGACGCGCCGCCGCTCGCCGTCTTCCCCGCCGAACCCGGCTACCGGGTCCGCCCGGTGAGCGTGCCGATCTCGCTCGCCCCGGAGGACCCGCGGGCGCGCCGCTTCCTCGCCGTCTTCTGCCGTGGGGCGAGCGGGGGCGAAGAGCGCATCGCCCCGGGCCAGACGACCAACTTGCCGTTCGACAACCGCCACTCCTGCCGGCTGCGGATCGACCGATCCGTGCTCACGCCCGAGGAGGGGCCGCAGCGGCTGCGGCTCACGGTCGCCGTTACCCACCCGGATGGGACCAGCGCGCCGGGCGGCTTCTCCCGGGTCCTGACCATCCGCGCGGTGGCCGGCCCCGAATCGATCTGGATCGAACCCACGTTACCCATCCACCCGTTCGATCATGTCCACGTGGGGCTCGCGCACGAACCCGGCAACCCCTACGTCGAGAGCGAGACGATCGGCGGGCTCACCGGCCAGGAGGTCACGCTGATCTTCGGCGACGCCCGGCTGCGCCTCTACGGTTCGGCGACCATCCCGACCGGCCTCTACCGGCTCACGTCCGGGCCCGACGCGGGCGTGATCGCCTTCAGCGCCGGCGCGCTCCTGCGGCTCGCGATGCTCGACCGCGAGGGGCGCGAGTTCCCGATCGACCTCGAGAGCGGTCTCTTCGGCACGAACCTCGCGCAGCCCTCCCCCGCGCCGGGCGTCCCCGGATCGAGCGCGAACCTCTCGATCGTCGCCGGCCTCGGCCTCACCGTCCCCATCCTCAACGCGAACCAGCCCACCCAGGCGTCCGTCGGCATCCACGCCTGGTTCGAATACGTGCCGACCCTCCAGCCGATCCCCGCCGAGCACTACGCCCAGCAGTTCTCCTTCATCTTCGGCCCCTCGGTCTCGATCGGCGACATCGGCACGAACTTCTGATCCGACCCCGCGAGCGGCCCGACCAGCACGCGCCGCCGGGCCTCGCGGTGGTCACCGGCAGCCGCGGGCTAAATGGGCCGCTTTTCACTTGACAGTCCTCGTCCGCCCCACGATCGTCCGTCCGTTCCACGCTCGCCGCCACCCGCCAGGAGAGTCGCCATGAGGAAGCTCCCCGCCATCTTCGTTCTCTTCGGTCTCTTGGCCTGTTCGGGCCCCATCGGCCCACAGGGTGAACCCGGGGCGACCGGCGCGACCGGAAGCGACGGCGCCGGCGGCGCGACGGGCTCCAGCGGACCGACCGGCGCGACCGGCAGCACGGGGGAACGAGGCGCCACGGGAGCCACCGGCGCGATCGGCGCGACGGGAGCCACCGGCCCCGCCGGCGCGACGGGAGCCACCGGCCCCACCGGCGCGACGGGAGCCACCGGCGCGACCGGCGCGACCGGGCCAACCGGTCCCGTCTTCACGTGCAGCGCCGATCCGGACTGCAACCCCGACGGCGGGATGGCCTACGGCTGCTGCGGCGGGAGCTGTATCTCCCTCTCCACGAACGACGACTGCGGCGCCTGCGGCGTCGCCTGCGCGCCCCCCTTGGCCCGAGGGAGCTGCGCGACCGGCGCCTGCGCGATCGCCGAGTGCTGGCCGGGCTACGCCGACTGCGACGGTCTCGCGTCCAACGGCTGCGAGACCAACACCGGCGCCGACCCCGAGAACTGCGGCACCTGCGGCGCGAAGTGCGACACCGGATGCCTGTGCGCGGGCGGCGCCTGCACCCAACCGCACGGATCGCAGCTATTCACGACCGCCGGCGGCGCGACCTTCGCCGTCCCCGACTGCGTGACCTCGATCACGGTGAAGCTGTGGGGTGGCGGCGGCGGCGCGGGCGCGATCGGCGGCGGCGCGGGCGGCGCGGGCGCGTTCGCGCAATCGACGCTCCAGGTCCTCTCGGGCGAGACGCTCTCGGTGATCGTCGGCGGCGGGGGAGGCGGAGGGGTGGCCGGCGGCCCGTCCTCCGGCTGTCCCGGCGGCAACGGACAGGGCGGCGGCGGCGGCGCGGGCGCGAACGGGATTGGTGCCGGCGGCCCGGGCGGCAACGCGGGAATGTGCGACTCGGGGGCTGGGGGAGGCGGCGGCGGCAGCTTCCTGCTACGCGCGGGGATCCCCATCGCCGTCGCGGGCGGCGGAGGTGGCGGCGGCGGGCTCGAGGGGCCGAGCTGCAGCGGCTGCCAGGGCGCCGGAGGAGGCGGCGGTGGCCAGGGCGGGCAGACCGGCGCCGCCGGAGAGAATTGTACTCCCGCGCGTCCCGGCGGCGCGGCGGGGGCGAGCGGCAGCAGCAACGGCGTCGCCGGGATATCGGACTGCAACGACGGTCCCGGCTCCGGCGGCGGAGGCGGCGGCCTGGCCGGTGGGGGGCGGGGGCTGGTGGACTGCGACGTGGGCGTCGACTGCGACAACTACCCGGCGGGCGGCGGCGGCGGCGGGACGAGCCTCGGCGACATCGTCCTTCCCGGGAACCTCACGACACCCGGCAACGCGAGCGACCCCGACCGCGGGAACGCCGCCAACGCGGGCGCCCCCGAGGCGGCCGCGTGGACCGCGACGCCGGCCGGGGCCGGCTCTCCCGGCCTCGTGAAGATCACCTGGTAGGCCGCTGGGGATGCGGCGAGGCCGATGGGCCGCCTCGACGTCTCCATGATGAGAAGGCGCTCCCTCCGGATGAGGCGGCGCCGGCCGATGCTCGGCCCCGCGCCATCC
The DNA here is from genome assembly GCA_021807105.1 of Myxococcales bacterium. GTDB lineage: Bacteria > Myxococcota > Myxococcia > Myxococcales > JAKAPL01 > JAKAPL01. Next base: position 14,683 of record JAKAPL010000033.1, read on the forward strand.
AGCCTGATTCCCGTGCCCTCCATCCCCCAAGCCGCTCCCCGCCGCGGGCCTGACAGGGCCGAGCGAAACCGGCGGTTCTCTTCCTCCGGGGCGCTGGCCTACAAGAAGAGGCCCGCCGGGTGAGCACGAAGACGAGCCCCTGGGTGGGCCGAGCGGCGAGCTCGCCGCTCCCCCCGTCTCGCGAGCAACGGCGCGGTTCAGCTCCCGCCGTCGCGGGACGGGGACGCGGCGATGCAGCCCTCGGTGCTCGGCGCCACCTTGAAGATCGAGCGGAGCGTGACCGGCAGCACGGCGGCCCCGCCGTCGGGGAGAACGCCGGCCGCGCCGGAGCCGGGGTGGAGATCCTCGCCCTCGACCTCGATCGTGTAACACGCATCCTCTTGGAGGCCCGAGGCGGGCGGCGTCAGGACGACGCAGTTCGGACTGCCGCCATCCTCCGCTTGGTCACCGCGCTCGACCGAGGCATTCACGGTGCCGCCGCTCGCGATGGGCGCGCCCGCGTCGCAGTCCGCGGACTGCCCGATGAGGAAATTGCCGAGCGAGCCCGGATCGACCGGCTCGTTGAAGCAGACCGTGGCGGGCCAGGTCGGGCAGACGCCCGACGTTCCGTCGGCCGGTGACCAGTTCACGGCCGCGAAGGGGACGTTCAGCTCCAGCGTGGGCGGCTGGCAGGCCACGGCGAAGACGAGCAACGCGAGTGGGGCGATCTTCATGGCGCCGCCATGCTATCGGAGGGAGGCCGCACAGACAAGTCCGGGACCAATCGGGAACCGTCCGGGGGCTGGACCGTCGACCCGGCGACCGGCCCCTCTTGCTACGGTCACGGCTCCTGCGCTACAAACCGCGGCTCCGGCGGCGAGCGCTGTGGTTGCGCGGCCGCCGGCCGGAGAACGCCATGACGCCCGCCCTCATCGCCCTGCTCCTGGGACTTTCCCCCTCGGCCCCGCCGGCGGCCACGAGCGCCCCCACCCCCACGCGCGGCGGAGGCGACGGGGTGACGGCGCAGGTGACCGTCCCGGACACCGCCGCGGACGTCGAGAAGAAGCCGGCGGCGCAGAAGCCGGGGCTCGGCGGCTGGTTCGACTTCGACAACTCGCTCGGCGGCGGCGCCTTCGCGGGCAACGCCTACAACAATAACCCCGCCTTCTCGACGAACCTGTACCTGAAGCCGAGCTATACGTTCAAGGCGTGGGGCCATACCCTCGCGCTCACCGCGTGGCAGAACGTCTACTACGCCGACGTGCTGGACAAGAACGCGTTCGACACCCGCCAGATCGACTGGTCGGACCTGCGCCTCACCCTCTCGGACAACGACATCTGGGAGATCCCGAAGACCGGCATCAAGATCACCGGGATGGTGCGCGGCGTCGCGCCGATCAGCTATCAATCGCGCTTCGACTCGATGGTCACGGCCCTCTGGTGGGGGGTTGGCCTCTCGCGCTCCATCTGGGGGGTCGACATCAAGGCCGGCGTGCTGGCGGCCAAGGAGTTCCACCGCTTCACCACAGCCCAGTTCCCCTGCTCCGCCGCCGGGTCGGAGCCGATCTCGGCGACGGCCGGCGAGGCGCCGACGGGCGGGTTCCTCGACGCCTTCACCAACGGCGTCTGCCAGCCGGGCGCCCAGGGAGCCGCGGCTGATTCGTCGACGCCGACCGCGATGATCGACAACGTGAGCTGGGACTTCGTCCCTTACGTCGACATCGAGTACAACCTCAACTCACACTGGAACTTCGGCGTCACGGCCTACTACTTCGACCAGTTCGCCTACGCGATGCCGCTCGATCAGTTCAGCGCCCCGATCGTCGACTCGAACGGGAACCGGGTGGCCCAGGCGAACGGCCGGCAGGACTCCTTCTGGATGATCGCGAACCTCGGCTACAACATCGACGACCACTGGGGGCTCAGTCTCGGGCTCTGGGACACGGCGCTGCCGAAGACGCCGGACAACCGCGCGTTCCTTCCGTGGTTCATCGATCCCTGGGGCGCCGCGACCAACGACTGGAGCACCTACTTCGACGTGGTCTACACGTACTGATCCCGAGGCGGGGCTCCCCACCCCGTTCCATCTTCGCGGGGAGCGCCTGTTTCGCGGGGTGCGAGATTCCCGGAAGTCGTTGACTTCGCCGCGTGGCGCGGCTCTAATCCGTTGGGGGAATCATGCCCGGCGACACGCTCGGCCGTTACCGCCTGATCCGCAAGCTCGCGACCGGCGGGATGGCGGAGATCTGGCTCGCGACCGCCGAGGGGCCGGAGGGCTTCAAGAAGAAGCTCGTCGTCAAGAAGATCCTGCCGAACCTCGCCGAGGACGACGAGTTCGTCCGGATGTTCCTCGACGAGGCGCGCATCGCCGCGCGGCTCAACCACCCGAACGTCGCGCAGATCTTCGACCTGGGCGAGGCCGAGGGCTGCTTCTTCCTCGCCATGGAGTACGTGCCCGGCAAGGACCTGCGGCGCGTCTACCAGGATTCCGCGCGCGCCGGCGACCGGCTCCCCGTCCCCCTCACCGCGCGCGTCCTGATCGAATCGGCGAAGGCGCTCGACTACGCCCACCACGCGGCGGACGAACACGGCCGGCCGCTCCAGATCGTCCATCGCGACGTCTCGCCGCAGAACATCCTGGTGACGTTCCAGGGCGGGGTGAAGCTCGTGGACTTCGGCATCGCCAAGGCCGCCGACCAGGCGAGCCAGACGCGGACCGGCGTGCTCAAGGGGAAGTACTCGTACATGTCGCCCGAGCAGGCGGCCGGGCTGGCCATCGACGGGCGGACCGACATCTTCGCGCTCGGGATCGTCGGCTACGAGCTGGTGACCGGCTTTCGGCTCTTCAAGCGGGACACCGAGGTCTTGACGCTCCAGGCGGTGCGCGACTGCAAGATCGCGCTGCCCTCGTCGGTGAACGCGAGCATCCCCCGCGACCTGGACGCGATCCTGATGAGGGCGCTCGCGCGGAAGGTCGAGGACCGGTACGCGACGGCCGGGGCGCTGGCGCTCGACCTGGAGGAGTTCTTGCGCGCGGGGCAGCTCCCGGCGTCGGGCACGCACCTCGCCGAGTTCATGCGCAAGCTCTACGGCGCCGCGCCGGAGGAGGATCCGGGGAGGGCCGCGGGGGGCTCGCCGGGCACGGGAAGCGCGTCTCCCGGGACCTCGGAGCGACGGCTGCCGGTGCACGAGCCGTCGGCGGCGGAGCTGCGGACGGGGCCTGGCTCGTGGAGCCGCTCGACGGACCTCGCCGAACCGCCCCGAGGCCCGGCGGCGCCGGCGGCGCGCCCGCCAGCCATGGCCGCGCGACCTTCGCGCCCGCCGACGCGGGTCGCGGCCGCGCCGGTTGTCCCGGCGCCACGGGTCGCGCCCGCGTCGCGTAAACCGGTCCGTCCCGTCGAGCGGACCGGAACGGTGACCGAGGCCGGATGGCAGACCGCGTCCCTTCAGGTGCGCCCGGTCGTGGCCCCGCCGATCGAGGAGACGCTGGCGGGCGCCTCCGAGGACCGAACCCGGCAGGGGAAGCTCGTCTCCGGGGCGTCCCCCCGGAGCGGAGCGCCTTCGGCGGCGGACGGCCCGGAGGAGAGAGCCGGCCAGGGGCGCCAGGGCTCAGAGGCCGCGACCCGGGTCGGCAAGCCCGCGGCGACCGCGCGCGTCAAGGTGACCGGCCGCGCCCGAGCGATCCTCCGGGCGGGCGCCGCGCTCTATCGCGCGGCAATCGGACGCGTCCTTCCTGCGCCCTCATGGGAGCGCAAGCTCGCCGCCGTCGCCGCCCTGGCCCTCTCCATCGCGCTCGTCGCGGTCTTCCTGCCGCAGCAGAAGGACCGAACGCGTCTCGGCGATTCGGACCGGGCTCCGGCCACCCCGGCCGCAGCCGACGCGGGCTGCCTCTTGTGCGACCTCCTCTCCGGCCCGCAGGGGACGCTGACCGTGGTGAGCGAGCCGCCGGCCACGGTGTACGCGGAGAACCGCGAGCTCGGCGCGACGCCGCTCATCGAAGCCCCGGTCGATGTCGGACCGCACGTGTTGCGCCTCGTCAACGACGCGGTCGCGCTCGACACGACCGTGCCCGTCGAGATTGACGAGGGGAAGCTTGCTGAGGTCCGGGAGACGTTCCCGCTGGGGAGCGCCGTGATCCCCGCGCTCCCGGGGCACAGCTTCCGCGTCCTCTTCCGGGACAAGCCGCTCGGCCACGTGCCCGGCCCGCCGATCGAGATGGTGGAGGGGAGCCACGTCGTCACGCTCGTGGACGACGCCACGGGCGCCCGGCGGGAGGAGACCGTCGTCGTGCTCTCCCGGCCGGCCGCGCCCGGACCGCGGACCCGCCGCCGGTCCACCCGGTGAGCCTTTGACCCGGGGCGGGACCCCTGGTATCGACGGGCCATGATCGCCCCCGCCCATGCCGACCTCTCGCCTCGGAGGCTCCTGATTGACGGCAAGCCCGTCGCGGCGCGGGACGGCCGGACCTCCCCGACGGTGAACCCCGCGACGGCCGAGCCGATCTGCGAGGTCGCGCAAGCCGACGTGGCCGACGTGGATCTCGCGGTCCGGGCGGCGCGGCGCGCGTTCGACGAGGGCCCGTGGCCGCGGATGAACGCGGGCGAGCGGGGCCGCCTCCTTCACCGTCTCGCCGATCTCATGATCGGGCACGCGGACGAGCTGGCCGAGCTGGAGGCGATCGACGCGGGCAAGCCGATCACCGAGGCGCGCCATGTCGACGTGCCCTTCTCGGCCGAGGTCATCGAGTACTACGGGGGCTGGGCGAGCAAGATCACCGGCGAGACCCTCCCCGCGCGCGACGAATCGTTCGTCTACTCGCTTCGCGAGCCGGTGGGGGTCGTCGGGGCCATCGTCCCCTGGAACTTCCCTCTGCTGCTCGCGGTCTGGAAGGTCGGACCGGCGCTCGCCGCGGGCTGCACGATGGTCGTCAAGCCCTCCGAGACGACGCCGCTCTCGATGCTCCGCGTGGGCGAGCTGGCCCTCGCGGCGGGCGTGCCGCCGGGCGTCCTGAACGTCGTCCCGGGGCCGGGCAGCAGCGCCGGGGACGCGCTCGTCCGCCACCCGGGCGTCGACAAGATCGCCTTCACCGGCAGCACGGCGGTCGGCCAGGAGATCATGCGCCGCTGCGCGGACACGGTGAAGCGGGTGACGCTGGAGCTGGGCGGCAAGTCGCCCAACGTCGTCTTCGCCGACGCGGACCTCGACGCCGCCGCCAGGGGCGCGGTCGCCGGGATCTTCTACAACAAGGGGGAGGTCTGCGCGGCCGGCTCGCGGATCCTCGTCGAGCGCGAGGTCGCGGGGGAGCTGATCGAGCGGATGAAGGCCCGCGCCGCGAAGCTCACTCAAGGCGACACGCTCGACCCGAAGACGCGGCTCGGCCCCCAGGTCTCGCAGGCGCAGCTCAACAAGGTGCTCGGCTGGGTCGCTCGCGGCCGGGCGGAAGGCGCGAAGCTCGTCCTGGGCGGCGAACGGAACGCCGAGGCGGGCCCCGGCTACTTCGTCCGCCCGACGATCTTCGCCGACGCGACGAACGAGATGGCCATCGCCCAGGAGGAGATCTTCGGGCCGGTCGCGACGGTCATTCCTTTCGACGATCTCGATCAGGCGCTCGCCCGCGCGAACGGCACGCGCTACGGCCTCGCCGCGGGCGTCTGGACGAGGGACGTGAAGAAGGCCCACCGCGTCGCGCGCGCGCTCCAGGCGGGAACGGTCTGGGTCAACTGTTACAACGTGTACGACCCGGCGGCGTCCTTCGGCGGCTTCCGGCAATCCGGCTTCGGCCGCGAGCTGGGCTCGGCCGCGCTCGAGGGATACACCGAGCGCAAGACCGTCTGGATCGACCTCGGCTAGATCGTGCCCCGGCGGACCGACATCCGGAAGATCCTGATCGTCGGCTCCGGGCCGATCGTCATCGGGCAGGGGTGCGAGTTCGACTACTCGGGCACCCAGGCATGCAAGGCGCTGCGCGAGGAGGGCTACGAGGTCGTCCTGCTCAACTCGAACCCCGCGACGATCATGACCGATCCCGCGCTCGCCGACCGGACCTACATCGAACCGATCACCGTGGAGGCGGCCGAGCGGATCCTCGAACGCGAGCGCCCCCAGGCGCTGCTCGCCACCCTCGGCGGCCAGACGGCGCTCAACCTCGCGGTCGCCCTGGACGATCGCGGCCTGCTCGCGCGCTACGGCGTCGAGTCGATCGGCGCGGACATCCAGGCCATCCGGAAGGCCGAGGACCGCGATCTGTTCAAGCAGGCGATGGAGCGGATCGGCCTCGCCCTGCCCCGATCCGGCTTCGCCCGAACGGTCGAGGAAGCGCTCGCGCTCGGCGAGGCGCTCGGCTTCCCGGCCATCCTGCGCCCTTCGTTCACCCTGGGCGGCCAGGGCGGCGGCATCGCCTACAACCGGCAGGAGCTGGCGACGCAGGCCGCCCTCGCCCTGCGCTTCTCCCCGGTTCACACGCTGCTCGTCGAGGAATCCGTCCTGGGCTGGAAGGAGTTCGAGCTCGAGGTGATGCGCGATCGGGCCGACAACGCCCTGGTCGTCTGCAGCATCGAGAACCTCGACCCGATGGGCGTCCACACCGGCGATTCGATCACCGTGGCGCCGGCGCAGACCCTGACCGACAAGGAGTACCAGCGGCTGCGCGACGCGGCGCTCGCGGTCATCCGGGAGATCGGCGTCTCGACCGGCGGATCGAACATCCAGTTCGCCGTCCGCCCCGAGGACGGCCGCGTCGTGGTCATCGAGATGAACCCGCGCGTCTCCCGGTCGAGCGCGCTCGCATCGAAGGCGACCGGCTTCCCCATCGCCAAGATCGCGGCCAAGCTCGCCGCTGGCTACACGCTCGACGAGCTGGGCAACGACATCACCCGCGACACCCCCGCCTCGTTCGAGCCGGCGCTCGACTATGTCGTCGTCAAGATCCCGCGCTTCGCCTTCGAGAAGTTCCCCCGCGCCGAGGCGACCCTCGGGACGCAGATGAAGAGCGTCGGCGAGGCGATGGCGATCGGCCGGACCTTCCGCGAGGCGCTCGGCAAGGCGCTCCGATCGCTGGAGAACGACCGCGCCGGCCTAGAGCCGCTCCCGCCCCGGGCGGCCGACCCCGGCGCGGCCCTGCAGCGGGCGCGCGTCCCCGTCGCCGACCGGCTCTTCCACGTCGCCGACGCCCTACGGGCGGGCTGCGACGTCGCCTCCCTCCACGCGGCGACCGGAATCGACCCCTGGTTCCTGCGGGAGATCTCCGCGATCGTCGAGCTGGAAGCCCGCGTGGCCCGCGACGGGCTCCGGCCCGATCTCCTCCGCGAGGCCAAGGAAAACGGCCTCTCCGATCGCCGCCTCGCCGCGCTGGCCGGCGGCGACGAGGCGGACGTGCGGGCGGCGCGCCGCGCGGCGGGCGTCCTGCCCGTCTACAAGCGGGTCGACACCTGCGCGGGCGAGTTCGCCGCCCACACGCCCTACCTCTACTCGACCTACGAGCAGGAATGCGAGGCGGCGCCCACCGCGCGGCGCAAGGTCCTCATCCTGGGGAGCGGGCCGAACCGGATCGGCCAGGGACTGGAGTTCGACACCTGCTGCGTCCAGGCATCGATCGCCCTGCGCCGCCAGGGCGTCGAGACGGTGATGGTCAACTGCAACCCGGAGACCGTCTCGACCGACTACGACACCTCCGACCGGCTCTACTTCGAGCCGCTCACCCTGGAAGACGTGCTCGCCATCCACGACCTCGAGAGGCCGGACGGGGTCATCGTCCAGCTCGGCGGCCAGACGCCGCTCAAGCTCGCCCGCGCGCTGGAGGCGGCCGGCGCCCGCATCCTCGGGACCTCACCCGAGGCGATCGACCGCGCCGAGGATCGCGAGCGGTTCGCCGGCTTGCTCGCCGGGCTCGGACTCCTGCAGGCCGAGCACGGCCTCGCCCGTTCGCCCGGCGAGGCCCGGGAGATCGCCCGGCGGCTCGGGTTCCCGGTCATGGTCCGGCCGTCTTACGTGCTCGGCGGCCGCGCCATGGAGGTCTGCCGGGACGCCGAGGCGCTGGAGGGCTACCTCGCCGAGGCGTTCGAGGCGAGCGCCGAGCGCCCCGTCCTCGTCGACCGCTTCCTCTCGGACGCGACCGAGATCGACGTGGACGCGCTGTCCGACGGCCGTGATGTCTACGTCGCCGGGGTCATGGAGCACATCGAGGAGGCCGGCATCCACTCCGGCGATTCGGCTTGCGCCCTACCTCCTTTCGCTCTCCCCGAAGCGGCGATCGCCGAGATCGAACGGCAGACGGCCGCCCTGGCCCGCGAGCTCTCCGTCGTCGGCCTGATGAACGTACAGTTCGCCCTGCGGCAGAGCGAACTGTACGTGCTCGAGGTCAACCCGCGGGCGAGCCGGACGGTTCCGTTCGTCTCGAAGGCGACCGGCGTTCCGGTGGCCGAGCTCGCTGCCCTCTGCCTGATCGGCGAGCCGCTCGCCAAGGTCCTGCCCGCGCGCCACGGCTGGCGAACACCCCACGTGTCGGTCAAGGAGGCGGTCCTGCCCTTCGCGCGCTTCCCGGGCGTGGACACCATCCTCGGGCCGGAGATGAGATCCACCGGCGAGGTCATGGGGATCGACCGCGACTTTCCGCGCGCCTTCGCCAAGGCGCAGCTCGCGGCCGGCAACGGCCTCCCTTCGCGGGGCTGCGCCTTCCTCTCGGTCCGCGATCAGGACAAGCCCGCGGCCGTCGAGCTGGGCCGGCGCCTCCACCGGCTCGGCTTCTCGATCTGCGCGACCTCGGGCACCGCGGCGACGCTTCGGTCCGCGGGCGTGCCGGCCGAGATAGTCAAGAAGGTGGCGGAGGGCCGTCCCCACGTCGTCGACCGGATCGTCGACGGCGGCATCGACCTCGTGTTCAACACGACCATCGGCCGGCAGGCCATCCTGGACAGCTACGAGATTCGCCGCGAGACCCTCATGCACGGCATCCCCTACTGCATCACCCTCGAGGCGGCGCGCGCGGCCGTGGAAGCGATCGAGGCCGGGCGCGAGGGAACCATGGAAGTTCGGACCCTGCAAGAGTATCATGCCGACGCGGCGAGCGGGTTGGCGGGCGCCGCTTAGCTCACCTTCGAGGAACGACGATGGCCCTGACCGGCGAACGCATCCCCATGACTCTCGGCGGCGTGAGCCGCCTCAAGGAGGAGCTCAAGCGTCTCAAGACGGTCGAGCGACCACAGAACGTCAGGGACATCGAAGAGGCCCGCGCCCACGGCGACCTCTCCGAGAACGCCGAGTACCACGCGGCCAAGGAGCGGCAGAGCTTCATCGACGGGCGGATCAAGCTCTTGGAGGACGCCATCTCCCGCGCCAACGTGATCGACGTGGGCAAGCTCGGCGGCGACCACGTCAAGTTCGGCGCGACCGTCGTCCTGGAGGACGCCGACGGAGAGGCCGTGATTCGTTACCGCATCGTCGGCGAGCTGGAGGCCGACCTGAAACGCGGCCGAATCAGCGTGACCTCTCCCATGGCCCGCGCCCTGATCGGCCGCGAGGTCGGTGATACGGTCACCGTCCAGGCGCCCGTCGGCGCCCGCGAGTACGAGATCCTCCAAGTGCTCTGGATCGAGGATCCGGAGTAAGCTTCTCCGCCCGCGGGCGCCGGCGCTCTCCCCGGCCCGCTACTCCTCCGGCTCTCCGGCCGGAGGCGTCTTGGTCGTCTCCGGCGTCTCCGGCGTCTCCGGCGTCGCCGCCCTCCCCGCGCGCTTGCCCTCCTCGATCAGCTCGCGGACCTTCTGTCCGCCCTTGCGGCCGATCTCCTCGTAGAAGGGCGTGCCCCTCTCCGCCTTGACGGTCTCACCGCCCTTCTTGCCGATCGCCTCGTAGAAGGCGCTGCCCCGCTCGGCCTTGACGCGATCGCCGCCCTTCTTGCCGATCGCCTCGTAGAAAGCGCTCCCGCGCTCGGCCTTGACGGCGTCGCCGCCCTTCTTGCCGATCGCCTCGTAGAACTCGCGCCCCCGTTCGTTGCGCACCGTCTCGCCGCCCTTGCGCCCCGCCTCGCTGACGGTCATGGTGCCCTTCTTCTTTTCCTCTGCCATCTGTCCGGTCTCCTCGGTCGGTCCTGATCCGGCGACTACTCTTCCTGCCGGTCAATCTCTCAATGGGTTGCCGCTTCCGCAAGCCGGCCCCTGACCGGAGATTCCTCTTGGGAGGCTGCCGTGAAACGCGCGCGACGACCGAGGCACCCTCCCACAGACGGGGTGAGGGTAGCTGGGAGCGCCGGCGTCCCGCCGGCACCGGGGTTCGGGGATTGGCGTGAACCGTCCCCGCGAAAGACACCAGCCTCCTTAGGAGATCGCCTCGATGAGCGCCCGTTCGATTCGCAGCCCTTCCGCCGGATCGATCACCTTGCGGCCGGCCGCGGTCACGTAGAACGAGTCGATCGCGCGGTTGGCCTCGGTCGTCACCTTGGCGAGCGAGATCGTAAGTCCCAGGTCGAACAGGGCGCGGGCGAGCGTGAAGAGGAGCCCCAGCCGGTCCTCCGCCGTCACGTCGAGGACGGTCGCATCGCGAGCGGCGTCGTTGTCGATTCGCAGCTTGGGCTCGACCGCCGGCAGCCGTCGCGCGAGCAGCGACGGGCGGACGCGGCGCGCGAGGAGCGCCTGGGGGGACTCCTCCCCCGAGAGCACGCGCCGGAGGTCTTCGCGCGCCGCCCTCCATCGGCGCGACTCGACCGGCCCTCCCCGGGCGGTCTGGACGTGGAAGACGTCCAGCGCCGCGCCGCTTCGCGTCGAGAAGACCTCCGCCGCCAGGATCGCGATCCCGTGCGCGGCGAGCGCGCCGGCAAAAAGGGCGAGCAGCCCGGGGCGGTCGCGCGCGCTGAGGATCACCTCCGTCGCCGGCCCCTCGCGGAGGCGGCGGGCGACGAGCGGCCGCTCCGGTCCGAGCCGTCGCAAGAGGCGGAGGTGGCGGGCGGCGGCGGCCGGTTCGACCGACCGGAGGTAGCGCTCCGGCATCTCGGCGAGGAACGCTCGCGCCGCCTCGGCGGAGAGCCCGGCGGCGGCGAGCGACCGGGGGAGCGAATCGGGAGGAGGGCCCTGCGAGGGCTCCGCCGTCTCGTGCGCGAGGAGCGCCCGCGCCGCGCTGTAAAGGGCCGCGAAGAGGCGCGCCTTCCAGTCATTCCAGGCGCCCGGGCCGACGCTCGCCACGTCGACGTACGTGAGCAGATAGAGCCGATCGAGCCGCCGCACGCTGCCGACCTGCGCGGCGAAGGCGCGGAGCAACTCGGGATCCGACAGGTCGCGCCGCTGGGCCACGTGCGAGAGCGAGAGGTGCTCGCGGACGAGGAACGCGGCCGTCTCGATCTGCCGCTCCGGCAAGCGCAGCCGCCGCGCCACGGTCTCCACGATCCGCGCGCCGTGAGCGGCGTGAGAGCCGCCCAGCCCCTTGCCGGCGTCGTGGAAGAGCACGGCGAGACAGAGCGCGAGTGACGGCCCGGCGGACAGGGCGATCCGCGTCAGCTCCGGCTCCTCGCGCACGAGCTCGCCCCTGCGCAGCGCGTAGAGCCGCCGCAGGGCAAAGAGCGAGTGCACGTCGACCGTGTAGGCGTGCCAGACGTCGTGCTGGGTGAGCGCCGTCACCCGATCGAACTCGGGGAAGAAGGCGCCGAGCACGCCCAGCTCGTGCATGGGGACCAGGAACCCCCCGTCCGTGTCCGGCAGCGTGAGCAGGTCGACCCACGCCTTCACCGCTCTCGGGTCCGATCGGACCGCGTCGTCCACCCGGGGCAGCGCGGCCACCACGAGGTCGCGGGTCCAACCGTAGAGAGGCACGCCGCGCCGGGCCGCGGTGAGGAAGGCGCGCGGGATGGCCGTCGGATCCGTCTCGAGGAGATCGCGGCGCGTCACCGTGAGCGCGCCGCCCCACAGCTTGAACTCCTCGTCCACCGACTCCTCGGCCGGGCGGCGCGTGGTGGGGGCTTGCGCGCAGCGCTCGACGATCGCGTCGGAGATCCCCTTCACCGCCGCCGCGGCGAGGTAGTAGTGGCGCATGAGCCGCTCGACCGCGAGCCCTTCGGGTTCGTCGCGGTAGCCGAGCGCCGGGGCCACACCAAGCTGCCGTTCGAACGTGAGGTGGTCGTCCCCGCGCCCCGCCTGCAAGTGCATCTCGTTGCGCAGCCGCCAGAGGAAGTCGCGCGCGCGCAGCGCCTCGGCGACGCGGCTCGGGGGAAGAATCGAAGAGGCGAGCAGCTCGCGCAGGCCGCGGACCTTGTAGCGGACGGCGGCGATCCAGAGGGCCGTCTGCAGGTCGCGCAGGCCGCCCTCGCACTGCTTCACGTCCGGCTCGAGGAGGTAGACCGAATCGCCGAAGCGCCGGCGGCGGTCGTCACGCTCCGCCCGCTTCTCCGCGATGAAGCGGCCCCCGTGCCTGCGGAGCAGCTCGGCGAGTCCCTCGGACAAACGGGCGAGCGCGTCCGGCGGTCCGCGCACGAGTCGCGCGTCGAGGAGCGCGGTCAAGGTGACGTGGTCCTCGGCGGCGAAGCGAAGGGTGGCGGCGATGCTGCGGACCGCGTGGCCGATCTTGAGCCCGAGGTCCCAGAGCGTATAGAGCACGCGGTCCAGCTCCGGCCCCCCGCGGCCGGCGAGCAGGAGCAGATCGACGTCCGATCCGGGCGCCAGCTCGCGGCGGCCGTAACCACCTTGCGCGACCAGGGCCACGTCCTCGGGGAGTCCCACCCGGTCGGCGAGGCCCGTGACGAGCCGGTCGATGAGCGCCGTCCGCATCCGGACGACCGTGCGCCCGGAACCCCCCGAGCGATGCACCTCCCGGACGATCGCCATCCCGGCGTCGAGGAAGCGGCGGGGCCAGCCTTCCCCCGCGGGCAGCTCCGGCAGCCGGGCGAGCGCGGCCGATGGGTCGTCCCCGGGGACCTCCGGAAGGGAGAACCGGACGGGCGGCGGCGGCCACATGATCGACCGATCTTACAGCCCCGCCAGCTCGCGGCGGTCGTGCACGAAGCGCTCAACTCCGGCCGCGATGTCCTTCGCGACCTCCTGCTGGAAGGCAGCCGATCGCAGCCGGCGCTCTTCCCTGGGGTTGCTCACGAACGCCGTCTCCACCAGGATCGCCGGCATCCTCACGCCGAGCAGCACGTAGAAGAGGGCGTGCCTGACGCCCCGGTCGGGGGCCTCCTCGCCGGCGACGAGCGCCCGCTGGACCGCGGTCGCGAGCCGGTGCGACTCCTCGGTGTCCGACTTCTGGGCGAGATCGGCGAGGATGAGCTGGAGGTCGGAGATGCTCCGCTCCGAGCTCTGGTTCTCGCGGGCGGCGAGGCGGATCGCGTAGCGGTCGTTGGTCACGTCCAGAAAGTAGGTCTGGACGCCGTGCTGCTCACGGTCGGTGTTCGCGTTCGCGTGGATGGAGATGAACAGGTCGGCCTTGTGGTCGTTCGCGAACTCCGCGCGCCCCTCGAGCGGCACGAACCGGTCGCCGCCCCGGGTCAACAGCACCTCGAAGCCCGCGGCCGACAGCTCCCGCGCGAGCCGCTTCGCGATGGCGAGGGTCACGTCCTTCTCCCGGGTACCATGGGGACCGATCGCCCCGGCGTCGTGGCCGCCGTGGCCGGCGTCGATCACGATCCGGTGGACCCGGAGCCCCATCTGCACGGCGAGCGGCACTCCCCCCGGCGCCGGCCCGGCCTTGGCAAGCGCCCGCGTGGAAAGAGGAGCCGCCTTGCCCGTCCCCGGCCCCGCCGGGCGCGCCGCGGGGTCTCTCAGGAAGCCGGCGAGCCAGCGCGCTCCGGCTTTGTCCTCGCCCCCGGGCTTCTTCCCCGCCGGCGCGGCCGCGAATCGAGCGGCTGCCGCCCCCCCGCGGGCGCGCCCCTCGCCCTCCCCGCCTGCGACCTCCGCGGGCGGCGCGGCCAGCTCCTCCGGCCGCGCAGGCGGCGCGGCGCGCGCGAGCCTCCCGTCGCTCCGCTGGGCCGCCTTGCCCGGCGTCGCACCGCCGGCCCCCCGGACCTCCCGCCGCTTCGGCGCCTTCGGCAGCGTCGCGAGGAGCACGCGCGCCCGGCGGACCATGTCCCCGCGCGGATAACGGCGGAGGATCCGTTCGAGATCCGCGCGCGCGGCCTCCGGGTCGTCCTCGCGCAACAGCTCGATCCGCGCCGCTTGGTAGAGCGCGTCGTCGGCGAGCGCGCTCCTCGGCCAGACGCGGGCCACGCGACGGTAGTCGGCGAGGGCGGACCGCCGATCGGCGGCCACGAAGGAGAGGCGCGACAACTCCGCGCGCAGCTCCGCGGCGGTGAAGAGCGCCTGGGGCGCCCGCGGCGAACGAGGGAAGCGCGCCGCGACCTTCTCGAAGCTCCCCGCCGCCGCGAGCCAGTGGTCCCGGTCGCGTCGCTTCTGGCGATCGGCCTTGAGCGCATAGAAGGCGTGCCGGGCCTTCTGGTAGGCGGCCTCGGAGGGCGAGACCCGCCCGGCGAGGAGGGCGAGGAGCAGGGGCGCGGCGATCATCGCCTCGATCGAACCACGGGATCGGCCCGGCGGCAATTTTTCGGCCGGGCCGGCGGCCGCGACCGGCTCTCCCGGGGGGGGCCCGGAGGTCCCCGATCAGCGCCGCTCCACGACCCCGGGGGCCCGCAGCGTCCTCCGGTAGAGCGCGCAGGTCTCGCCGAGCGCGTCCAGATCGCCGGCCCTCCAGGCCGCCCAGACGTCGCCGACCGAGAGGTACGGCCGGGTCCGGCGCCAGAGGAAAAAGGGGACCATCCGCGCGCGGAGGGCTGGCGATGTCCCCGCGAGCGCGTGCTCCCGGGCGAGGACGATCTCGTCGCGGTCGAGCGCGCCCCGCAGCGCGCCCTCCCCCCACAGCTCCTTCAGGTCCTTCGCCCCGGTCGCGAGCCGGAACGGGCCGGGGTGCTCGGCGTAGACGCCCACCGGACGGCCGGCGATCACCCGCCCGATCCCCGCCGGCACGAGCGGCCTTCCGACCGCCGGGGCGAGGTAGCCGAAGACGACGCACGACGCGAGCGCGACGGCGCCGCTCCCCGCCGCGGCGGCGATCGGGGGACCGCGCGACCAGAGCACCGCCGCGGCGAGGAGCAGCGGCGCGGCCACCGGGATGGTCCAGGCCGCGACGCCGAATCGCGCCGCGGCGAGCAGCGCGGCCGTCGCCGCGAGGAGCGTGAGCCCGACGAGTCGCCGCGTCCAGCGGGCCGCCTCTCCGCCGGCGAGCGCCGCCTCCGCGGCGAGCGCCGCGAGAGGGACGAGCACGAGGAGGGGATAGTGGAGACCATGCTCCTCCGGGAGCGAGAAGACGACATAGAACGCAAGGAGCCATCCGAGGGCGAGCGCCGACCGCCGGCGGACCTCGGGCAAGCGGATCGCGCGAACGAGCCCCACCGCGGCGAGCGGGAGAAACGGCGCCGCGTACAGCAGCGTCCCCCAGAGGAGCCCGAGGCGCATCTGCCCGTGCGCCGAGGAGAAGCGCCGGAAGTACTGGTCGACCACCGCCGTCTCCCAGAACTCGCGGGGATGGGTGGCGATCATCCAGCCGAACCAGGGAAGCGAGATGGCCGCGCCCGCGAGCGTGCCCCACCAGAGGGGGGGCCGGCGCAGCAGCTCGAGCCGGCGCAGCCCCGCGAGGGCGGCGGCCGCCGCGAGGAGCAGCACGAACGGCCCGATCGGCCCCTTGACCCCGAGCGAGAGACCACCGAAGAAACCCGCCCAGACGAGCGCGCGCGGGCGGCCCGGGAGCGCGCGCGCGACATTCACGAGCGAGGCCGCGAGGCAGGCGGCGAGGGGCAGGTCGAGCATCAGCTCGCGCGAGAAGCGCGTGATCCCGAAGCTGCCCGCGAGGAGGAGGCCGGCGATCGGCGCCGCCTCCGGCCCCGCGGTCTCGGCGGCGAACAGCGCCCCCGCCGCGCACGTCGCCGCAGCAGCGAGGGCCGCGACGAGCCTCGCCGCGAACGCGTCGCGACCGAAGAGGGCCATCGCGAAGCGCGCGGCCCAGAAGACGAGCGGCGGCTTCTGAAAGACGAGGCTGCCGTCGTGGCTCGGGGCAATTCGGCCGCCGTCCACCATGTCGGTGACCACCGAGAGGTAGAAGCCCTCGTCGCCGTGGCTCGCGCCGCCGAGGTTGCCCAGGCCCGGCAGCGCGAGCGCGAGGGCGAGGAGCCCGCAGAGGGCGGCCGCGACCGCCGGGCTGCGGCGCAGGCTCTCGACGAGATGGCTCATCGCGCGGCGAGCGCGGCGCCGATCGCGGCGGCCGCGACCGCGTGGCCGGCCGCGGTGAGGTGGCCGTGGTAGACGCGCTCGCCCCGGGCGGCGGCCGCGCGCAGGGGGGCGAGCAGGTCGATGAGCGTGAGCCCCTGCTCGCGGGCGATCGCCGCGAGCCGCTCCTGCGGCGCCTCTCGGTCCAGCCCGGCCGGCGATCCGGCGAGGGCGACGAGCTGGGCCCAGAGCCCGTCGTCGACCTGGGCGGGGCCCGGGATGACCGCGACGAAGAAACGGCCGCCCGCCCCCCTCGTCACGCCGGCCGCGCGGGCGAGGAGCGCCGCGGTGAGCGTCCAGGCCCGCTCGAACTTCGGCCCCGGGGAAGCGCGGTAGATGCCGTAGAGGGGGTCGAGACCGCCCCGCGCCCGCTCCAGCAGCGCGTTGATCCTCCGCTTCTGCCACCGGTAGAGCTGGGAACGGTTCAAGAGCGCGTAGCCGATCCGATCGCCCATGGGCCGGAAGGGGAGCGGACGCGGCGCCCCGCCGTCGAGCGTGAACTGCGGGTGCGGCAGCCTCGACAGCTCGGGCGAGTTGTCCCAGACATCGTTCTCGACGTAGAAGCAGACGACCACCGCCGAGGGCGAGAGCGGGAGGGCGACGTGCTCCAGGGTGAGCAGCTCCTGCCCGGTGTCGTAGCCCGGGACCCCCATGGACAGGACCTCGAACGGCGGCGACGCCCTGGCGAAGCGGGCCTTCAGCAGGCCGGCGAAGGTCTTCGCGAACGGCACGTCCACGCCGGCGAGGAACGAGTCGCCGAGGAGCACGATCGGCCGGCCGATCCGCGACGGCTCCGCGTCCCGAAAGCCGAGCGAGTTGAACGCGAGCGGGGTGGGCGTCCCGTCGATCGACGGCACCGTGGCCCGCAGCCCGGGGCGGAAGCGAAACCCGAGGATCGGATCCGAGCGATCGTAGAGATCGATCTCCGGCGAGAAGAACCGGACGGCCGCCTCGCCGGCGAGGAGGGCGAGCAGCAGACCGAAGGCGGCCAGGGCGAGCCGGGCGGAGCGCGAAGGCTTCCGGCGGCCCGCAGGGTCGGCTATAACGGCCCCTCTCGCGGCGCCCGCTCCCGTGAACCTCCTCGGCATCTCCGCACTTTATCACGACGCCGCCGCCGCCCTCGTGCGGGACGGCGAGGTCGTCGCCGCGGCGCAGGAGGAGCGCTTCAGCCGGCAAAAGGGCGACGCTTCGCTCCCCGTCCGCGCCGCCCGTTTCTGCCTCGACTTCGCCGGCCTCGTCCCCGCGGACCTCGACGCGGTCGTCTTCTACGACAAGCCGATCGTCAAGCTGGACCGGCTCCTCTCCACCTACGCCGCCACGGCGCCCCGGAGCCTGCGCTCCTTCCTCGTCGCCATGCCCGCGTGGCTCTCCCGTAAGCTCTGGGTGGCCGACGAGCTGCGCCGGGCGCTCGGCTACGACGGCGAGGTCCTGTTCGGCGACCACCACGAGAGCCACGCGGCGAGCGCCTTTTATCCTTCCGGCTTCTCGCGGGCGGCGGTCCTCACGCTCGACGGGGTGGGCGAGTGGAGCGCGGGCAGCCTCTGGCTCGGCGAGGGGCTGGATCTGACGCCGCTCGCCGAGCAGCGCTTCCCCCACTCGCTCGGCCTCCTCTACTCGACCTTCACCTACTACTGCGGCTTCAGGGTCAACTCGGGTGAGTACAAGCTCATGGGGCTCGCCCCGTACGGAGCGCCGGTCTTCCGGGACCGCATCCTGGACGAGCTGGTCGACCTCAAACCCGACGGATCGTTCCGGCTCGACTGCCGCCGCTTCGGCTTCCTCTCCGGTCTGACCATGACGAACGGGGAATTCGAGGAGCTCTTCGGCGGACCGCCGCGCTCGCCCGAGGGTCCGCTCGGCAGGCGGGAGATGGACCTCGCCGCCTCCATCCAGGCGGTGACCGAGGAGATCGTCCTGCGCCAGGCCCGCCGCGCCCACGAGCTGACGGGCGCCGATTCCCTCTGCCTGGCGGGCGGCGTCGCGCTCAACTGCGTCGCCAACGGGCGGCTCCTCCGCGAGGGGCCCTTCGAGCGGATCTGGGTCCAGCCGGCCGCCGGCGACGCGGGCGGCGCCCTCGGCGCGGCCCTCGCCGCCTACCACCGCCTCTTCCGCCGTCCGCGCGCGCCGGACGGCCGCCGGCCGAGTCCGTACCTCGGTCCCGGGTTCTCGGACGACGAGGTGGCCGCGGCGCTGCAGGCCGCGGGAGCGCGGTTCGTCACCCTGACCGAGGAGGAGCTGTGCGCCCGGGTGGCGGCGCTGCTCGACGCGGGCAAGGTCGTCGGCTGGTTCCAGGGGCGGATGGAGTTCGGCCCGCGGGCCCTCGGCGCGCGCTCCATCCTCGCCGACGCGCGCTCGCCCGGGATGCAGTCCGAGCTGAACCTCAAGATCAAGTTTCGGGAGGGCTTCCGCCCTTTCGCCCCGGCCGTGCTCGAGGCCCGCGCCGCCGACTGGTTCGAGGGGGCGCGCCCGAGCCCGTACATGCTCTTCACCTTCCCGGTGCGCCGGGAGCGGATGCGCGCGGTCGGGCCGGCCGAGGGATTTGCCCGCCTCCAGCAGGCGCGCTCCGAGATCCCCGCGGTCACCCACGTCGACGGCTCGGCGCGGATCCAGACGGTCGACCGCGAAGGCAACCCCCGCCTCCACCGGCTCCTCTCCGCGTTCGAGGCCCGCACCGGGACGCCGCTCGTCATCAACACGAGCTTCAACGTCCGCGGCGAGCCCATCGTCTGCACGCCGGAGGACGCCTGGCGCTGCTTCCGCCGGACCGCGATGGACGCGCTCGCCATCGGCAGCCACCTCCTCCTCCAGCAGGACCAACCGCCCTGGAACGAGGACGAGACGTGGCGCCAGGGGCTCGCCGGAGACTGAATGGACGCCCGCAACTTCCAGGGGAAGACGGCCTCCGAGGCGGCCCGGCGGGCAGGGAGGGTCCCGATCGAGTCCTCTCCCGCGGCCCGGCACTCCTTGGAGCCCGGCCTCCCGGAGCGCGAAGGGGCGCGATCGGACCGGCGCGCGGGCCGATGGTTCGGCGGCGGCGGCGCGCTCCTTTTCGGGGCGGCCGCGGCCAGAGCGGCCCGCCGCGGTCACGCGCCGCTCGCCGCCGCGCTCGCCGCCGCCGCCGTCGTCCTCTCGCTGCTCGCGGCCTTCTTCCCGCGGGGCGCGTGGCGGGTCCGACAAGCCTCGATGAGCCTCACGAGTCCCCTGGGGTGGGCCCTCTCCCGGACGTTGCTCGCCCTCGTCTACCTCCTCGGCCTCGCGCCCGCCGGCGCGCTGATCCGCCTCTTCGGCAAGGATCCGCTCGAGCGGCGGCGCGAACCGGGCCTCCCGAGCTACTTCTCACCGGCGCGCCCGCGCCCGCCCGATCACTTTCGCCGTCCCTACTAGGAGGCTCGTGTCCCATGGGTGCCGTCGCGAGAGAGCCGAGACCTAAGCCCGTCTTATTCACGGTCCGGCTGCTGCGGCGTCCGATCCCGCGCCTCCCGAAGGGGGGGCTTGCCACCCCTACCACGACATGGGGGGGTCTGCTCGCTCCGTACCTCCTCGCGGGGGGCTTGCCACCCTCCAAACGACTTCGGGGGGAGGTGCTTTACGCGACGCCTCGTCGGTCGTTGCTCTCGCTTGCCCTTCTCGGCTCGCGGTCTCGAACGCCTCGCTACGCCGTACCGTGAATAAGACGGGCTAAGGCGAGACGGACGCCCGAGGAGTGAAGCGGAAACGGACTCTTTGCAGTAGGTTGAGCAGCGAAGCGACGAGGCCGCCCGTCGCGGCGAAGGGTTCGGCTTTTGCAGCAGGCGGCCATCGGACACCAGTCTCCTAGCGAGGCCAGCCCATGGGAAAGCTCCAGATGCTCAAGGATCTGCTCGCCTTCGCGCGGGAGAACAAGCGGTACTGGCTCCTACCCGCGGCGATCCTCCTGCTGCTGATGACCGTCCTCGCCCTCCTCGCCCAGGGCTCGGCGCTCGCGCCGTTCATCTACACCCTCTTCTAACCTGCGTTTCGCCCTTCTCGCCGTCGCGAGGTCGAGGACGGGGCGGGCCGCCGCGAGACGCACAGGCGGCTTTCGTCGAAGACGTACTGGAGTACGTTGGGACGAAAACCGCCGAGCAGCGAAGCGCCGGCCGCGAGCAGGCGGGAAAAGGGCGAAACCCAAGTCTGACCCCTCCCCGCCGCGCGCGAGCCGCGGGGCGGGGAGGACCGCGACGGGGACGAGCCCGGGAGGCCTCCCCGCGCTACCGCGCCAGATCGTGCGCGATCATCGCGTCGAGGAGGGGGCGGGGCAGGACGCCTTCCCAGCGGGCGAGGATCCTGCCGCTCCTGGAAATGACGACGGTCGTCGGGAGCGTGTGGATGGGGCCCAGCGGCAGGCCGGGCTCGGCGAACCGATCGGCGCCGACGAGGATGGGGTACGGGATCCGGTAGAACTCGCGGAAGGGCTCCAGGACCAGCTCGGCCTCGCGGTCGAGCCCGATGCCCACGACCTGGAGCCCCGCCGCGCCGTCCTTCTGCTGCGCCTCGATGAGGAGCGGGAGCAGGCCCAGGCACGGGAAGCACCAGGTCGCGAAAAAGTTCACGACGAGGAGCTTGCCGCGGTAATCGCCGAGCGAGACGGGCTGCCCGCGCGTGTCCGGGAGCGACAGCTCGTAGGGGTCGTAGTCGTCTCCGGTCGGCTCGGCCCGCGCGGCGTGCGCGCAAGACGCGGCCGCGAGCAGGAGGAGCGCGACCCATCGCCGGCCGGAGGCCATGCCGCAATCTACCGCGTCACCGGCCCCGGCGCGGGAGTTTCGGCTCCCGGGGAGGCCGGGAGCCCCCGCTCAGCCCGCGCCTCCCTCGAGGCCGAGGGCTGCCCTCGTCGCGCAGGGCGAGCCGCGCCTCCTCGCGGACGATCCGGGTGTGGCGCGCGGAGACGGTCGGGTGGTCGAGGCGCACCTCGCGGTCTCGCGCCGAACCACGCTCCCGCCCGCTCATCCCGTTCGCCCCTCCGATGTCCGTCACCAGGCCCCCCCCCACAGCCGCCAACGAGCCGAGGAACCCCGCGCGCCTCGATGTGACCGCCGAGCGGCCACCGGTCGTCCATTCCGGCATCACGGGAAGTCTCCTTGGCGGCGGCGGGCGCGGGCTTCGGGGGGGGCGCGGCCACGGAGGCAACGAGCAACGAGGCCAAGCGTTGGGCGCGCCGTCAGGCCCATCGCCGGCGGACCTAACGTTGGCTCCGCGCCGTCCTCGATGCCAACGTGCTCGTGAGCGCGTTGATCAAGCCGGCGGGTCCGCCCGGACAAATCGTCGAGCGCTTCTACCTGCCCGCGCGCCCGTTCCAGATGGTTCCCTCGCCCGGAATCCTCCGGGAGCTCCGGAGGGTGCTCGCCTACGGCCGTGTCCGCCGCCTCATCACCTCGCCGCCCGACCCGAAGAGCTGGTGCGCGAAGCTCGAAGAGCACGCTCTCCTCGTCTCCGACCGGAATCACGCGGGCGGCGTCTGCCGGGACTCGGGCGACGACCGCTATCTTTCCGCTGCCCTCGAAGGGCAAGCCACCGTCGTCGTCACGGGCGAGCGCGATCTGCTCGACCTGCGGACGCATCGAGGGGTCGAGATCGTGACGCCGCGACGCTTCCTGGATCGGCTGGGCGGCTGAGCGGGTGTTCGGCGGGAGACGAGCCCCCGCCCTGATATGCTTGGACCCGTCGAATTCCACGGCAAACCGAACGGCGGGGGCTTGTCCCCAGCCGCCCCGCGGGATAGGGACTTGCACCCGATGCCCCTGCCGCGGCGCCGTCACATCCGCCTCGATCCCGCGCTCTATGCCCGGCTCGGCCCCCGCTGCTCGGTGACGCTCTGCGCCGCGGATCGCACCCCGGTCTTCGCGAATCCCGCCGTCGGGCGGGCGGCGGTCGACGTCCTCTCGGCCCACGCCGGCCGGACGAACGTTCCGGTTTACGCCTACTGCCTCATGCCGGATCACGTTCACCTCGTCTTATTCACGGTACGGCGTAGCGAGGCGTTCGAGACCGCAGCCGAGAAGGGCAAGCGAGAGCGACGACCGACGAGGCGTCGCGTAAAGCACACCCCCCCATGTCGTTGTAGGGGTGGCAAGCCC
>JAKAPL010000034.1 GCA_021807105.1 Myxococcales bacterium
CACCTACGCCTACTTCGGCGAGCCCGTGTACGTCTACTCGCTCAAGGAGGGCATCAACGACGGCTTCCTCACGCCGTTCAAGGTCAAGCAGATCGCCACCACGCTCGACGAGTACGTCTACACGCCGACGACGGCGAACTCGGCGAGCAGCACCTGCGCGACTTCCAGGACAACGAGAAGGCCATCCCGACCGTCCTGACGACCTCGCAGAAGCTCTCGACCGGGGTAGACGCCCGCAACATCCGCAACATGGGCTAAGCCCGTCTTATTCACGGTCCGGCGTAGCGAGCCGTTCGAGACCGCGAGCCGAGAAGGGCAAGCGAGAGCGACGACCGACGAGGCGTCGCGTAAAGCACCTCCCCCCCCCGAAGTCGTTTGGAGGGTGGCAAGCCCCCCCTTCGGGAGGCGCGGGATCGGACGCCGCAGCAGCCGGACCGTGAATAAGACGGGTTGAACCCCGCAGGGGCGCCTGGGAGGAGCCGTCGTTCGGACGCGAGCTGGCCCGGCGGCTCGCGCAGCGGCCTGGCCTACGCCGCGGGCGGCTTGCGCGCGGCGGCGTCCAGGAAGGGCTTCACGAGGTCGATGGGCAGCGGGAAGACGATCGTCGAGGTCTTCTCGGTGGTCAGCTCGACGAGCGTCTGCAAGTAACGGAGCTGGAGGGCGCCGGGCGACTTCTGGATCACGTCCGCCGCCTGCGAGAGCCGCTCCGCCGCCTGGTGCTCGCCCTCGGCCGCGATGACCTTCGCCCGCCGCTCGCGCTCCGCCTCCGCCTGGCGGGCCATCGCCCGCTGCATGTCCAGCGGCAGATCGATCTGCTTGACCTCCACCGACGAGACCTTGATGCCCCACGGTTCGGTGTGGCGGTCGATGATCTCCGCGAGCTGCTGGTTGATCTTCTCCCGCTGAGAGAGGAGATCGTCCAGCTCCACCTGGCCGAGCACCGAGCGGAGGGTGGTCTGCGCGAACTGGCTCGTGGCGAAGAAGAAGTTGTTGACCTGGAGGACCGCCCGGTCGGCCTGCAGCACCCGGACGTAGATCACCGCGGAGACCTTCACCGAGACGTTGTCGCGGGTGATGATGTCCTGCGGCGGGACCTCCTGGGCCGAGACGCGCAGGTCGACGAGGAACATCCGATCGACCCAGGGGATGATCCACTTGAGGCCGGCGGTCTTCAGCCCCGCGTAGCGCCCGAGGCGGAGCACGACGCCGTTCTGGTACTCGTTGATGACCCGCAGCCCGGAGACGAACCAGGCGCCGACGAGGACGCCGATGATGCCGAGAGCGAACATGAGAACCTCCTTGAGGGGGTGCGGCCGAGCTTTTAGCCCGCTCGGGGCTCCTCGACAACGATCACCCGCACCACCAGTCCGTCGACTCCGATCACCCGCACCGCCGCCCCCCGCGCCACCTTCTCCTCGGCGCGCGCCTGCCAGTACTCGCCATGGAGGAACGCCTGCCCCGACCGGGCATCGATGTCCGAGAGCGCCTGGCCACGCTCGCCGATCAGTCCGGCCGCCCCGGCGACGAGCGGCCGCCCCCGGCTCTGCGCGACCTTCGCCCCCACGAAGAGCAGGATCAGGGCGACGGCGATCGGCGCGGGCCAGACGAGGAAGGGCGAGACGGTCCACGCCCCCGGTGAGAACTGATAATCAGGCGACCCCTTGTTCACGAAGAGGAGCGAGCCGAGCAAGAGGCAGATCGCGCCCAGGATCCCCGCCGCCCCGTGGAGGGGGAGGTAGGACTCGGTGACGAGCAGCACCCCGCCGGCGAGCAAGAGGACGATCGCCCCCAGGTTGACGGGGATGACCTCCGTCGCGAGCAGGCCGAGGACGAGGAGCACGCCCCCGACGAGGCCCGGATAGATCGACCCCGGGTGGTAGAACTCCAGGCCGATGCCCGCCATGCCGAGCAGCATCAGCAGGGCGGCGAGGTTCGGATCGGAGAGCAGCGAGAGGAGCTTCTGCCGGAGGCTCATGCGAAACGGCACGAGCCGCGCGTCCTTGCCCCGCAGGGTGACCTTCCCGCCCGCCGTCTCCACGGTCTCCCCGTCCACCGCGGCGAGCAAGTCGGCCGCGCTCTTCGCGATCCGGTCGATGACGTGGAGCTTGAGCGCGTCTTCGGAGGTCGCCGAGACGCTCTCCCGCACCGCCTTCTCGGCCCAGTCCTCGTTCCGGCCGCGCTCCTTGGCGATCGTCCGGGCGAAGGCGGCGGTGTCGTTCTCCACCTTCTTCGCCAGGTCGTTTCCGCCCTCCGCCGCGACGTCCTTGCCGGTCGAGGAGATCGGGTGCGCGGCGCCGATGGTCGACGCCGGGGCCATGGCGGCGAGGTTCGCGGCGAGCGTGATGAAGAGCCCGGCCGAGCCGGCGTGCGCCCCCTCGGGCGAAACGTAGACGACGACCGGGACGCTGCTGCCGAGGAAGCTCTCGACGATCCCGTGGGTCGCCTGGAGCGAGCCGCCGGGCGTGTCGAGCTCCACGAGGACGCCGTCCGCGCCCGTCGCCTTCGCCCGGGCGAGGCCGGCGGCGAGGTACTCGCGCGTGGCGACCGTGATCGGTTGGCGGACGATCAGGACGAGCCAGCGTGGCGCGCCCGACGGGGCGGGCGAGGCCGCGAGCGCCACCGCGGCCAGCGGCGCGAGGACGAGGGCGCCGGCCTTCGCCCACCCTCTGGAGGCGCCGCTCATCCCACCGCCAGTATAAGTCACCGGGCGGCGTGTCAAGGTCGTGAAGGGAGGTTGTGAAGGGAGGTCGACCCGATCGGCGTTGCGAGGTTCTCCTGGGAGAGGCCGGCGTCCCGCCCGCCTCCGCCCGGGAGACGCACGGACGGACAACCGGATTCGCGAGCAACGACGCAAAGATACCCGCGCGATCCCCCGGGGGGGGGTGGGGCGAACGTCTTCTCCCCTGCCGCTCACCGCCGCGCGGCGCACCCGACCGCTCGCTCATCCCGTTCGCCCTCCCGAAGTCCGTCACCAGGGCCGAGACGCCCGGCAGGCCGTTAACCCCGTCTTATTCACGGGACGGCGTAGCGAGACGTTCGAGACCGCAGCCGAGAAGGGCGAGCGAGAGCGACGACCGACGAGGCGGGCTAAAGCCCGCCGCAGGAGGGAGGAGCGAGCCCCCCCATGTCGTTGTAGGGGTGGCAAGCCCCCCCCTTCGGGAGGCGCGGGATCGGACGTCGCAGCAGCCGGACCGTGAATAAGACGGGTTAACGCTTACTTGCAGACGCCGTCGGGGCAGCGCTCGACGAGGCCGGTCGTCTGGCCCTGACCGGTCTGCTGCGGAACGACGTTCGCCGTCGCGTACACGTTCTGGCCGTCGTACGCGGTAGAGTGGCCGAGTGCGCGGGAGATTCTCCTTGTTCGGCGTCCTGTTCGCGATCGCCTGCGGCCACGCGAGAGCACGGCCGCGGGCGCCGGTGGGGGACGACGACCCGACGCTCCTGGCGCTCGCAAACGCCCGCTCCGGCAACGTCCTCGTCCGCTGCTCGCCTCCCGATGCCGAGATTACGATCGACGGCGTGCCGAGCGGCCTCACCTCGGACTACGACGGCCGGAGGCGGCTGCTCGCGCTGGCCCCCGGGGAGCACCGGATCGCGGTCCGGCGGCAAGGCTACGCGCCGATCGAGGTGAAGACGACGGTGGCGGCCGGCGGCGGCCGGCAGACGCTCGACCTCGCCTTGCCGCGCATCCAGGGGACGGACTTGGACGGCCGATAGGCGGCCGCGCGGGAGGGGGGTTCCCAGGCGAGCGCGGGGTGTGGTAGTGAGACGCCGCTTTTGGGAACGACCCCGGCGGAATGGCCCGCCGGAGCATCGGATTCGAGCAATGAGGAGAATCATGCACAAGCAGCTTCGGCAGCGGATCGGTCTGCTCGCCTGCGTGGCCGCGGCCACGGCGTTCGCGGCGTGCGGTGGCGGCGGCGGCGGCACGGACGCCGGCAACGGCAACACGAACGGCAGCTCCGGCACGGCGAACACTTCGGGCGGCGGAGACGGCGGCTCGACGTCGGGCGGCACGACCTCGGGCGGCACGACCTCGGGCGGCACGACGTCGGGTGGAACCACCTCGGGCGGCGGCAGCGACGGCGGATCGACGGCCAAGACCTACTGCGACGGCGTCCAGCTCGAGGCGGACGGCGGCGCCACCTTCATGCTCGAGACGTTCAACTTCAGCAAGGCGCTCGCGGCCTGCTCGCCGAAGGACTGGGCCGATGGCACGGCCGTCCAGAACGCCGGCGGCATCCTCGACATCGACATCCTGGACGGCCAGGGACCGAGCACGGTCGGTGTGAACGCTCCCCCCGTCCTCTACGTCGCGAGCTGCGACGATCTGAACGCGCCCGCGATGGCCGACGGCGGCGGCGCGTCCTTCCCCGCGCCCGACGCGGGCTCGCCGACGACCGTGGCGGCGGCCGTGACGGCGCAGACGACGGGGACCTTCTGGGGCGTGGTCACCGCCGCGTACGCGGGAGGGGCCGGGAAGAGCTCCAGCCTCTACGTTCAGGACGTGGTGGGCCCGAGCGGCACGCCGGCGCCGAAGAGCGGGGTGGGTGTCTACATCCGCAAGCAGGACAGCGCCACGATCGCCACGCCGAACCCGGGCGACGTGGTCGTGGTCACGAACTTCAAGTGGAGCCCCTACAACGGCTACAGCAGCACTTTCCACGGCTTCGGGAACAACCAGAACCAGTTCGAGTCCCAGGCGGGAGCGAGCATCCAGGTCATCGGCCAGACGGGGCTCCCGCCCCCGGTCACGGTCAGCCCCACGGACCTCGACCCGACGAACCCCTCCGCCACCGCGCAGGGGTACTACGGGATGCGGGTGACGGTGAGCGGCGGGCCCTTCAAGGTGGACGGCAGCGGGCCGAGCAACACCTGCCCGGTCCCGCTCCAGAAGACCGTCACGTCGAGCAGCGGCGGCTGAGCGACTCGCGCGAACGGAGCTCGAGAAGCCCGGTGCTCCGAGAGGGGCGCCGGGCTTCTCTTATTTCGGCTCCGGCCGGGTCAGCCAGATGTCGTGCCACAGCGCCTGCCACCATGGAGGGCCGAACGCTTCCGGCGGCAGCTCGCGGAGGGCCTCTTCCCGCGGCAGGATCCGGCAGCCCGAGTCATCCACGACGACCAGGGCCCGCCGGCGCGCGAGCGCGCGGAAGAAGGGCTCCCAGCCCACGCGCCGCCAACCGGCCTCGTCCCCGCCGGGGCGCGAGAGCTTCACCTCGTCGGGCGCGTCGATCTTCTGGACCGGGAACGCACCCTGCTGGCCCGCCCACTCGATGATCGCCCGACGATGTAGGAAGACTTGCATGCCGACTGTCTTAACGCCGGCCCGGACCGGCTGACAACCAGGCGGCGTCGAGCGCGGCGAGCAGGCGCCCGCGGAGAGCCTCGCGGCGCGCGGGCGGGAGCTCGACCTCGGTCGCCGACGGCAGCCACTCGGCCACGAGCCTCTCGGCGAGCGCGCCCTCCCCGAGGCGGGCGAGGAGGGACAGCTCCTCGTAGTCCTGCAACCCCGCGCGGATGAGCTTCAGCCGCAGGCTCTCCACGGGGATGTCCGTGCGGCCGCCGATCCGGTCGGGCGTGCCGGGATAGAAGAGCGTCCCGTCGCCGTTGCCGCCGAAGCGCCGGATCGACACCCAGGGGTCGCCGTCCTCGTAGGCGAGGACGGTGTCGTAGTACAGCTCGCCGCCGATCCCGTACCGGAAGGCGAGCGGCCCCATCGCCCGGTTGCGGCTGCCCGGGACGTCGATGACGTAGTCGGGCCAGCCATGGAAGTAGCTGGCCGCGCGCTGGGGCACGGGCCCCTCGCAGCCGTGGCTGCTGCACGAGACGTACCACCAGAGCCGGTCGCCGCGCGCGAGGAGCGGCGCGTAGGCCGAGAAGGGCGCCCGCAGCGGGCAGAATTCCGAGGGGGCCCGTCGAACGATCAGGCAGTTCAGGTTGGGGGTCCAGATGTCCACCGCGCCCGCGAGCGCGGGCTGGAAGGGGACGGTGACGAGGACCGAGAGGCCCGCCGCGTGCGCGAGGCTGGCGAGGGAGACGATCGCGGGGAAGCGATCGGGGCTGGGCTCGTCGGCGGCGTACAGGAAGGCCCGGGCGAGCCAGCCGTGCTCGCGCAGGTGCCCGGCGGTCGCGGAGAGGACGGCCGCGGTCTCACGCGGCCCCATGCCGGCGGGGAGGCGGACGTCGGTCGAGGTGAAGCGGGCGCCGGAGGGCAAAGCGGTGCCGTCGAGCAGCGGGGCCAACTCGTCGTCGTAGGCCCGGAAGTCGACGGTCGCGCCCGAGACGCTTGGCGGGCGCATGCTCATGCCGTGGAGCGAGATCCGGTCGCGCAGCGCGGCGATCGCGTAGCGGCGCAGCAACGCGTCCGCCTCCGCGGGCGCGATCCGGTGGCGCCGCAGCAACGAAGGCAGGGAGATCCCGAACGACGTGGGCAGAGTCGAGGTGGCCGGGATCGCGAAGGGATGGACGCGCAGGGTGACCGGCACCGTCGCGAGCGGCCGGCCGCCGGCGGAGATCCGGATCTCCCCCCGCGCCTCTCCAGGGCTCGCGCCCCGCGGGACGCAGACGTCGACGAAGAGCGCGAGCAGGCCCCCGGCCGGGACGTCCACGGGGAAGGCGTCGCGCCGCTCGCCGACGAAGGAGTCCACGGCCGGGATGAGCGGGTCCGGCCAGTCGCCGGCGTGGCCGTCGGGGCCGCTCGGCAGGGCGAGCTGGAGCTGAGCCTCGCGGCTGAGCGAGGGCGCCGGCGCGAGCGGCGGCGCGAACGGTGCGGCCTCCGCCGAGACCGCGACCAGCGGCTCCCGGGCCCGCAGCGCGACCTGGAAGGGCTCGCATTCGCCCCGGCCCGCGTCCAGGCGCGCCGTGCGCCGCTCGCCCGCCACGGCGTCGGGACGGAGCTTCTCCTCCGGCGCCGCGACCCAGTAGACGGGGGCGACCGCGATGAGGGCGGCGAGCACCCCCACAGGGTACTCACGCGGCGGTCCAGGAGCGGGTTCAACCCGTCTTATTCACGGTCCGGCTGCTGCGGCGTCCGATCCCGCGCCTGCGAAGGGCGTGCTCGCTCCGTACCTCCTGCGGGGGGCTTGCCACCCTCCAAACGACTTGGGGGGAGGTGCTTTACGCGACGCCTCGTCGGTCGTCGCTCTCGCTTGCCCTTCTCGGCTGCGGTCTCGAACGCCTCGCTACGCCGTACCGTGAATAAGACGGGTTCAAGAGTCCTGCCGTCTCATGCTACCCTCGCCCCACCCATGCTTCGCCGGCTGATCCTGTTCGTCTGGGCCCTCCCCTGCGCCTCGTGCACGCTGGTCTGTGGGTTCGAGGGCGTGCCGCAGCCTTGCGACTCGCACGGGGACTGCCTCGGGGGCTTCGTCTGCCGGGCGGGCATTTGCGTTCCGGGGGTCGCGGATGCCGGGAGCGGGAACGCCGGCGGCGGCCCGCAGTGCCTCGACGACTCCGACTGTCTGCCGGCAGGGGCCTGCTCCGCCGGCTCCTGCGAGACGGCCTCGCTCGCCTGGGAGGACGGGGGCGCGAGCACGCCGCGATCCGGCTGTTATCCGTCGTCCGGATGGCCCGGCGCCGGCGCCGTGGGGAAGCCGTTCGTGCCGCTGTCCGGCTGCATCTCTGCCGTACCCGGGCAGTCGCTGGGCCAGGACGGCGGGTTCGTTCAGGTCTTCGAGAAGGGGTTCCCGCTGGGCGATCCGGTCACGGTCGAGCCGGACGCGAGCTGCCCGGAGGGGTGGGGGTATCTGGTCATGGCCCCGGCCGGACAGCTCCTCGATCTCGCGGTCCAGGGCCCCGAGTGGGTCGCCACCGACGACGAATCGATCGAGCTGGACGCCGAATCGGAGGCCGGCGGCGGGCGGCGGGACCTCGTGGTCTGGACCGCGGCCAGCCGCGCGCGCGAGCTCGTGGCGCTCGGCGGGGACCCGGACGCGGGGCTGATTGGCGGCGTCGTCCGCGACTGCGCGGGCCGCCCTCTCTCCGCGGTGACGGTGACGCTCGCCTCGGTCTCCCTGCCCGACGCCGGCGCCGCCCTCGTCTACCTCGGCCCGTCGGGCGCTCCCCAGATGGGCCGCGAGGCGACCGGATCGACCGGCGTCTTCGCCGCCGCCGTTCCTCCGGGCGATTACGAGATCGCCTTCTCCCCGGCCGGATCCAGCGTGGACCTCAGCCAGATGGCGGTCACCGTCGGCGCCTCCGCGTGGATCGATGTCGCGCCGCGGGGACCGTGAAGCTCCCGGCCGGCCGCCTCGCCGCGGCGCTGCTCGCCGCCGCCGGACCGGCCGTGGCGGAGAGCCGCGTCGCCGGCGTCCCGTTCGCGCCCGGCGAGGAGCTGGTCTACCAGGTGACGGTGCTCGGCGCGCGGGCCGGCCAGGCGCGGATCGACCTGGGTGCGGCCCGGGACGTGGACGGCGTCTCTGCCTGGCCGATCATCGTCCGGACATGGAGCACCGGATCCCTCGGACGCCTCTTCCCCGTGCGGGACCGTTTCGTCTCCTGGTGGAACCCGGCGACCCGGCTCGCCGTGCAGAGCCGCCTGGACGCGCTGGAGAAAGGAGAGTCCCGGCGCCTCCGCATCCGTTTCCGGCGCTACCCGGGGGGGCGGCCCTGGCGGAGGTGGAGAGCGAAGACCGGCACGGAGGCAAGAGGCTCGTTTCGACGATCGACGCGAAGGCCCAGGACGTGGCCGCGGCCGTCTTCTGGCTTCGCTGCCAGACGCTGCGGCCCGGAGAGAGGTTCTCGGTGCCGGTCTTCACCGGGAAGAAGTCGTGGCGGCTCGGCGCGGACGTGGTCGGCGTCGCCACGTTGGAAACCCCGCTCGGAGCTTTCCCTTGCGTCCACCTGAAGCTGCGCACCTCGTTCGAAGGGAACCTCACGAGTCTCTCCGATCTCGACGCCTGGTTCTCGGCCGACGCCCGACACCTCCCGGTGCGCCTGGACGCGAGCCTCCTGCTCGGCCGGCTCCAGGCGGAGTTAATCCGGGTGGAAGAGTAGCCAGGGGCGGGGCTTTGCCCCCCGGGGCGCCGGCTCGCTAGAGTGGTCGGGATATGAAAACCCGACCGGTCGTCGCCCTGCTCCTCGCCGCCGCTTGCGGCAGCGCCCACTCGTCTCCCCCTCCGCCGGCGGCCTCGACCTCGTCGTCGTCGGGGAATCCGCCCGCCTCGGCGAGCCCGATTTACCGTCACTACACGTTCCGGGCGATGACGGGGATCAGCATGGGCGGCATGGGGGCGTCGTTCATCGGGAGCAGCCACCCCGACCTGTTCGACGCCATCGGTTCGCTGGGTGGACCGATGGACTTCGCCTACCTGCTCCACTCGCTGGAGGACGGCGACGCCGGCGGCTTCTGCACGCTCGGCCAGCTCCAGGCGCTCCTCGAGGAGGACCCGACCGGGAAGATCCTCAACGACCCGAAGGCGCTCACCTGCATGCACGCCCCCGCGCCGCAGGTCCCCTACGAGCACACCGAGGATTTCAACCACTGGCGCTACACCGACAACGGCGGAAACTTCGATCGCGATTCGTACCTCGACCTGCTCGAAGACCTCGACATGGCCTTCGGCAACGCGCTCACGTACAACCCCAAGAATCCCTTCTTCGCGCCCGGCGTGGACGACTCGGTCTGGGCCCGCGGCGCGGACCTCTGCACCCACCCGTTCGTCATCCCCGGAACGCTCCACGGCGGTACGGCGCCCGTCTACAACGCCGAGTACAACCCGACCGGCGCCTACGATGCGATCCTCTTCTGCGACGGCCAGCGGCCGATCTGGTACTGCGCCGACGATCCGACGACGGAGATCGACTGGTGCCAGGCGAAGCCGGGCGAGACGAGCTTCCCGCAGGATTACTGTGAGGACCGGGGCGGCGCGCTCCAGGCGGATCGGTCCCACAACGAGCCGCTGTTTCTCCAATGGGTCGGGTCTCACGACCCCTGCTACCCGTCCACCCGCCCGGTTTCGATCGCGCTCGCCATCGACCTGAACGGCAACGGCGTGCGCGACTACGGCGAGCCGCTCGTCATCAACGCCAACGAACGCTGGCAGGACGTGGGAACGGACGGATGCCCCGATCCCCTGGAAGACGGCAAGGGCGGCTGCGTCTCCGATCCCTCGCTCTCGCCTTACGACCCGGCGAAGGACCCCGATCCGAACGGCGACGACTACGATCCGCTGAAGAACCCGCTCGGCACGGAGAACGACTGGCGCTACGAGCCCGGCGAACCGTTCGAGGACAACGGGCTCGACGGCGTCCCCAACACCCACGACTACGGGGAGGGCAATGGCGTCTTCGACGTGAACCCCGACTGGCAGAACATGTTCGCCGTCGACGCGCGGACCAACATCCGCGAACGCTGGCCGGCGATCGACGCCGACGCCACCCACCTGCCGCAGATCCGGCGGGTCGACTACTACCTCGACGGCGGCATCCGCGACGTCTTCAACTTCGGCGTCAACAGCTTGATCATCCGCGGCCTGCTCGCGGCCCTCCTGCCGGACGATCCAGCGCAGCTCTTCCTGGACTTCTCCGCCTGGCCGACGCCGAACACGCCGTTCACCGACAACACGTTCAATCCGGATATGGTGGACTGGTCGAAGGTCTCGCGGGACGCGATGACCCTGTACGGCACCGCGAACCCGACGCCGGAGCAGCTCGCCGCGGGCGACGGCGATCACGTGGGGACGATCGCCCAGGCGGTCGACCGGTTCCAGGCCCTCTACTACTGGCTCGCCCACCGCTGGGACAAGACTGGCGTCTCGGACCCAGGCGTGGGGAGCAACCCCCAGTCCTTCACCGACCGGCAGTTCTACGGCACCTACGTGTCGCAGGCCCTGGGCGGGGTCGACCGTGATTTCGCCCTGGTCGTGCCCCCCGGCTACAACTCGCCGGAGAACGCGCAGGCCCGCTATCCGGTCGTCTATATCGGACACGGGTACGGCGGGGATCCCCTCGGGATGATGGGCGTCGACGTCATCGAGGATCCCGCCATGCAGACGGGCGACCTGCGCAAGATGATCGTCGTCTTCCCGAGCGGCCGCTGCTGCTACACCGACCCGACCACCGGCGACCACGCCTGCACCGACTACCTGCCCGACGGGACGCAGCGCGGCCCGCCGTGGGTCCGCGAGTGCAACTCGGGCACCTTCTACGTGAACTCGCAGGGGGGACCGGACGGCCCGCCGCGCGCCTACCTCGACGCGTTCCTGGAGCTCGTGAAGTACGTGGACCAGAACTACCGGACGCTCGCCGGCCCCGACGGCAATGGATTGGACGTGAAGGTAGGCCCCTGATGCCTTTCGACCGCCAGATCGACGAAGAGGAGTACGCGGAGGAAGAAGAGAGGAAGGATCCCCGCATCGCCGGGAAGAAGCGTCGCTTCAGTGATTTCGACTGCCCGGATTGCGACGCCAACAACCCCTATGAAGATGGCTTCGGCGACGGTGACGAGATCCGCTGCCACTACTGTGGCCAGGAGTATCGGGTGCAGGTGAGCGATGAGGGCCGCCTCCGGCTGCGCGCGACGTGACGATCCGCGAACGGCTGGAGGAGGCCGAGCGGCGCATCCTCCACCCGCGGGCCGCCTTCGCCGCGGACAGCCGCGGCCGCGCGCGCCCCGAGCCGGACGATGATCTGCGGACCGTCTTCCAGCGCGATCGCGACCGAATCCTCCACGCCAAGTCCTTCCGGCGGCTCAAGGGCAAGACCCAGGTCTTCCTCGCGCCGGTCGGCGACCACTACCGGACGCGGCTCACCCACACGCTGGAGGTCGCGCAGGTCGGCCGGACGATCGCCCGGGCGCTCTTCCTGAACGAATCCCTGGTCGAGGCGATCGTCATGGGCCACGATCTCGGCCACACCCCGTTCGGCCACGCCGGCGAGAGCACGCTGCGCCGGATCCTTCCCGGCGGATTCCATCATGTGCGGCAGTCCTTGCGCGTGGTCGACGTCCTCGAGCGCGAGGGGCGTGGCCTGAACCTCACCGCCGAGGTGCGCGACGGCATCCTGCGCCACACCAAGGGCAAGGGGGCGGTCCTCGTCGACGGCGGGGAGCCGCTGACCCTGGAGGCCGAGATCGTCCGGATCGCGGACATCGTCGCGTACGTCTGCCACGACCTCGACGACGCCCTCCGGGCGGGCGTCGTCCGGACATGGAGCACCGGATCCCTCGGACGCCTCTTCCCCGTGCGGGACCGTTTCGTCTCCTGGTGGAACCCGGCGACCCGGCTCGCCGTGCAGAGCCGCCTGGACGCGCTGGAGAAAGGAGAGTCCCGGCGCCTCCGCATCCGTTTCCGGCGCTACCCGGGGGGGCGGCCCTGGCGGAGGTGGAGAGCGAAGACCGGCACGGAGGCAAGAGGCTCGTTTCGACGATCGACGCGAAGGCCCAGGACGTGGCCGCGGCCGTCTTCTGGCTTCGCTGCCAGACGCTGCGGCCCGGAGAGAGGTTCTCGGTGCCGGTCTTCACCGGGAAGAAGTCGTGGCGGCTCGGCGCGGACGTGGTCGGCGTCGCCACGTTGGAAACCCCGCTCGGAGCTTTCCCTTGCGTCCACCTGAAGCTGCGCACCTCGTTCGAAGGGAACCTCACGAGTCTCTCCGATCTCGACGCCTGGTTCTCGGCCGACGCCCGACACCTCCCGGTGCGCCTGGACGCGAGCCTCCTGCTCGGCCGGCTCCAGGCGGAGTTAATCCGGGTGGAAGAGTAGCCAGGGGCGGGGCTTTGCCCCCCGGGGCGCCGGCTCGCTAGAGTGGTCGGGATATGAAAACCCGACCGGTCGTCGCCCTGCTCCTCGCCGCCGCTTGCGGCAGCGCCCACTCGTCTCCCCCTCCGCCGGCGGCCTCGACCTCGTCGTCGTCGGGGAATCCGCCCGCCTCGGCGAGCCCGATTTACCGTCACTACACGTTCCGGGCGATGACGGGGATCAGCATGGGCGGCATGGGGGCGTCGTTCATCGGGAGCAGCCACCCCGACCTGTTCGACGCCATCGGTTCGCTGGGTGGACCGATGGACTTCGCCTACCTGCTCCACTCGCTGGAGGACGGCGACGCCGGCGGCTTCTGCACGCTCGGCCAGCTCCAGGCGCTCCTCGAGGAGGACCCGACCGGGAAGATCCTCAACGACCCGAAGGCGCTCACCTGCATGCACGCCCCCGCGCCGCAGGTCCCCTACGAGCACACCGAGGATTTCAACCACTGGCGCTACACCGACAACGGCGGAAACTTCGATCGCGATTCGTACCTCGACCTGCTCGAAGACCTCGACATGGCCTTCGGCAACGCGCTCACGTACAACCCCAAGAATCCCTTCTTCGCGCCCGGCGTGGACGACTCGGTCTGGGCCCGCGGCGCGGACCTCTGCACCCACCCGTTCGTCATCCCCGGAACGCTCCACGGCGGTACGGCGCCCGTCTACAACGCCGAGTACAACCCGACCGGCGCCTACGATGCGATCCTCTTCTGCGACGGCCAGCGGCCGATCTGGTACTGCGCCGACGATCCGACGACGGAGATCGACTGGTGCCAGGCGAAGCCGGGCGAGACGAGCTTCCCGCAGGATTACTGTGAGGACCGGGGCGGCGCGCTCCAGGCGGATCGGTCCCACAACGAGCCGCTGTTTCTCCAATGGGTCGGGTCTCACGACCCCTGCTACCCGTCCACCCGCCCGGTTTCGATCGCGCTCGCCATCGACCTGAACGGCAACGGCGTGCGCGACTACGGCGAGCCGCTCGTCATCAACGCCAACGAACGCTGGCAGGACGTGGGAACGGACGGATGCCCCGATCCCCTGGAAGACGGCAAGGGCGGCTGCGTCTCCGATCCCTCGCTCTCGCCTTACGACCCGGCGAAGGACCCCGATCCGAACGGCGACGACTACGATCCGCTGAAGAACCCGCTCGGCACGGAGAACGACTGGCGCTACGAGCCCGGCGAACCGTTCGAGGACAACGGGCTCGACGGCGTCCCCAACACCCACGACTACGGGGAGGGCAATGGCGTCTTCGACGTGAACCCCGACTGGCAGAACATGTTCGCCGTCGACGCGCGGACCAACATCCGCGAACGCTGGCCGGCGATCGACGCCGACGCCACCCACCTGCCGCAGATCCGGCGGGTCGACTACTACCTCGAC
The DNA here is from genome assembly GCA_021807105.1 of Myxococcales bacterium. GTDB lineage: Bacteria > Myxococcota > Myxococcia > Myxococcales > JAKAPL01 > JAKAPL01. The sequence continues at coordinate 14,123 of JAKAPL010000034.1, forward strand.
GGCGGCATCCGCGACGTCTTCAACTTCGGCGTCAACAGCTTGATCATCCGCGGCCTGCTCGCGGCCCTCCTGCCGGACGATCCAGCGCAGCTCTTCCTGGACTTCTCCGCCTGGCCGACGCCGAACACGCCGTTCACCGACAACACGTTCAATCCGGATATGGTGGACTGGTCGAAGGTCTCGCGGGACGCGATGACCCTGTACGGCACCGCGAACCCGACGCCGGAGCAGCTCGCCGCGGGCGACGGCGATCACGTGGGGACGATCGCCCAGGCGGTCGACCGGTTCCAGGCCCTCTACTACTGGCTCGCCCACCGCTGGGACAAGACTGGCGTCTCGGACCCAGGCGTGGGGAGCAACCCCCAGTCCTTCACCGACCGGCAGTTCTACGGCACCTACGTGTCGCAGGCCCTGGGCGGGGTCGACCGTGATTTCGCCCTGGTCGTGCCCCCCGGCTACAACTCGCCGGAGAACGCGCAGGCCCGCTATCCGGTCGTCTATATCGGACACGGGTACGGCGGGGATCCCCTCGGGATGATGGGCGTCGACGTCATCGAGGATCCCGCCATGCAGACGGGCGACCTGCGCAAGATGATCGTCGTCTTCCCGAGCGGCCGCTGCTGCTACACCGACCCGACCACCGGCGACCACGCCTGCACCGACTACCTGCCCGACGGGACGCAGCGCGGCCCGCCGTGGGTCCGCGAGTGCAACTCGGGCACCTTCTACGTGAACTCGCAGGGGGGACCGGACGGCCCGCCGCGCGCCTACCTCGACGCGTTCCTGGAGCTCGTGAAGTACGTGGACCAGAACTACCGGACGCTCGCCGGCCCCGACGGCAATGGATTGGACGTGAAGGTAGGCCCCTGATGCCTTTCGACCGCCAGATCGACGAAGAGGAGTACGCGGAGGAAGAAGAGAGGAAGGATCCCCGCATCGCCGGGAAGAAGCGTCGCTTCAGTGATTTCGACTGCCCGGATTGCGACGCCAACAACCCCTATGAAGATGGCTTCGGCGACGGTGACGAGATCCGCTGCCACTACTGTGGCCAGGAGTATCGGGTGCAGGTGAGCGATGAGGGCCGCCTCCGGCTGCGCGCGACGTGACGATCCGCGAACGGCTGGAGGAGGCCGAGCGGCGCATCCTCCACCCGCGGGCCGCCTTCGCCGCGGACAGCCGCGGCCGCGCGCGCCCCGAGCCGGACGATGATCTGCGGACCGTCTTCCAGCGCGATCGCGACCGAATCCTCCACGCCAAGTCCTTCCGGCGGCTCAAGGGCAAGACCCAGGTCTTCCTCGCGCCGGTCGGCGACCACTACCGGACGCGGCTCACCCACACGCTGGAGGTCGCGCAGGTCGGCCGGACGATCGCCCGGGCGCTCTTCCTGAACGAATCCCTGGTCGAGGCGATCGTCATGGGCCACGATCTCGGCCACACCCCGTTCGGCCACGCCGGCGAGAGCACGCTGCGCCGGATCCTTCCCGGCGGATTCCATCATGTGCGGCAGTCCTTGCGCGTGGTCGACGTCCTCGAGCGCGAGGGGCGTGGCCTGAACCTCACCGCCGAGGTGCGCGACGGCATCCTGCGCCACACCAAGGGCAAGGGGGCGGTCCTCGTCGACGGCGGGGAGCCGCTGACCCTGGAGGCCGAGATCGTCCGGATCGCGGACATCGTCGCGTACGTCTGCCACGACCTCGACGACGCCCTCCGGGCGGGCGTCGTCCGCGACGGAGACGTCCCGGAGAAGATCTCGCGGGTCATCGGCCGCAGCCACGGCGAGCGGCTCGCCGCCTTCGTGGGCGATGTCGTGAGGGAGAACGACCTCGACCGCGTGCCGCACATCGCGATGAGCGGCGAGGTCCACGAGGCGCTGCTCGGGCTTCGCGACTTCCTCTACGGGCGCGTCTATGAGAACCCCGCCGTCCACGCCGAGTTCGTGAAGGCCGAGAAGCTCTTGACCGAGCTGTACGAGTACCTCCTCGCCGACGAGGATCGGTTCCGGCGCGAGCACGGGCCGCGCAAGTCCGCCGGCCCCGACGCCCTGCGCCGCGACGTGGTCGACTACCTCTGCGGCATGACCGACCGGTACGCCATCGAGCTCTACGAGCGGCTCTTCGTCCCCCGCGGCTGGGAAGGGTGACCGAGCGATGTTCGATGACCTCCCCGCAAGGCGAAGGCACCCCTGCTTGCCCCCGCGAGCAAGGAGCGCGACTTCACGCCGGTCCGGCGTGCCCTCTTCCCCGGATGGCGGACCTCGTGTTAGGTCGCCGCCATGACCCGACGCCTCCTCCTCCTCTCTGCCGCTGCCCTGGCGAGCTGCGCGACGGCGCGCGCGAGCCGCTGCCCGGCAGACGATCGGATCGTCGCCACGACCGCGGACGGGCCGGTCACCGAGGCCGATCTGAACCGCGCGATCGCGGGCAAGCCGAAGGTCGCCGAGCAGATTTACTCCATCCGGAGGGACGCCCTCGAAGGGATGATCCTGGAGCGGCTCATCGAGCAGGAGGCGGCGCGGCGCAAGGTGACGCCCGAGCAGCTCGTGACCTCGGCCACCGTGGCCAAGGCGCCGACCGCCGCGGAGATCCAGGCGTTCTTCGACCACGAGCTCGCCGATTCGGGTTACAAGCTCGCCGACGTCAAGGACCAGATCGAGAAGCACCTCGTCTCGCAGCGGCGAAAGGTGGCGCTCGTCGCCTTCCTCGACCGGCTCAAGTCCGAGGGCCGCGTGCGGATTCTCCTCTCCGCGCCGCGCGTCGAGGTGAGGGTGTCCGGCCCAGCGAGGGGGGGCGCGCGCGCCCGGGTGACCATCAACGAGTTCTCCGACTTCCAATGCCCGTATTGCCAGGCCCAGGAGGAGGCCTTGCATCGGATCCTCGCCGCCTATCCGGACGACGTGCGGCTCGTCTTCCACGACTTCCCGCTGGACATCCACCCCGACGCGGCCCGGGCGGCCCGGGCGGGGGTCTGCGCCGACGAGCAAGGCAAGTTCTGGCCGATGCATGACGCGCTCTTCGCCCACGCCCACGCGCTGTCGGCCGCGGACCTGGGACGGTATGCGCGCGAACTGGGGCTCGATGGTGGCAAGTTCGACGCCTGCCTCGGCTCGGACAGGGCCAAGAGGCGGGTCGAGGCGAGCGAGCAGGAGGGCGAGCGCGATGGCGTCGAGGGAACGCCGGCGCTCATCGTCAACGGCCGCCTGCTTGCGGGGGCGACCTCCTACGAAGACCTGAAGGCGGCGGTCGACGAGGAGCTTTCCCGCAAGGGAAAGTAAGTGGCGGGGCGGCGGGCCCGGCGCTACATCTCGGGCGCGGGATGCACGCATGGGTAAGCCCTGGCAATGACGGATGAGGCAGAGATCGGGCAGCCGCTCGCGCCACGACGGGCGAGCCGGCGCATCTGGCTCGGCAAGGTCGCCGTCGGCGGCGGGGCGCCGATCTCGGTGCAGTCGATGGCCACGGCCGACACGCGCGACCGCGAACGGTGCGAGGACCAGCTCCGGCAGCTCCAGGCGGCGGGCGCGGACATCCTGCGCGTGGCGGTGCCGGACATGGACGCGGCGAGGAATCTGGGCGCGCTCCAGCGGGCGATCACCCTCCCGCTCGTCGCCGATATCCACTTCGACTGGCGGCTCGCGCTCACCGCGATCTCCCAGGGCGTGCAGGGGATCCGGCTGAACCCCGGGAACATCGGCGGCGCGGCGAAGGTCCGCGAGGTCGCCAAGGCCGCCAAGGACCGCGGCGTGCCGATCCGCGTGGGGGTGAACGCCGGATCGCTGGAGAAGAGGCTGCTCGCGAAGCACGGCGGCCGGGCGACGCCCGAGGCGATGGTCGAGAGCGCCAAGGACGAGATCCGGCTGCTCGAGGACGAGGATTTCACCGACATCAAGGTCTCGCTGAAGGCCTCCGACGTCTCGACCGCGGTGCGGGCCTACCGGCTGGCCGCCCGGGCGTTCGATTATCCGCTCCACCTCGGGATCACCGAGGCGGGGACGCTCCAGGGCGGATCGGTGAAGAGTGCGGCCGGCCTCGGGATTCTCCTCGCGGAGGGGATTGGCGACACGATCCGGGTCTCGCTCGCCGCCGATCCCATCGAAGAGGTCCGGGTCGGACTGTCGCTCCTGCGCGCGCTCGGCCTGCGGCGCGGCGGACTGACCTTCGTGGCCTGCCCCACCTGCGGCCGCTGCGAGGCGGACATGATCCCGGTCGCAGAGCGAGTCGAGAAGCGGCTCTCATCGCTCCGCGGCGAGGTCCACGTCGCGGTGATGGGCTGCGAGGTGAACGGGCCGGGCGAAGGGAAGGCGGCCGACGTCGGGATCGCATACGGTCACAACGGCGTCGGCCTGCTCTTCAAGAAGGGGGAGATCGTCGCGCGGCTGCCCGCCGCGGAGCTCGAGGCCCGACTCGTCGAGGAGGCGGAGAAGCTCGCGAAGTAGCGGTTGTCCCACCTCGCTCGGGGGACACCCGTAGCGAGGCGTTCGAGACCGCAGGCGTGAGCGGCGAGCCCCATAGGCGTTAACCTAATGAGTTGAAGTCCAGATGGCGCGAGGGTAGCCTCTCGCCTTCAAGGGCCCGTTGAACTCGACCGCAAGGAGTGGTACGGATTCACCCATGACGGGCCTCCTCGTGCGTGCCGGAGAGCGGCGTGAAAACCTTGTTCTACCAGGCTTCCTGAGGCGGCGCGTCGTCTTTTCTTCGCTTTTGCGGTGAATAAGACGGGCTAATGGGTGGCAAGCTCCCGTCGCGGGCGCGGAATCGGACGCCGTAGCGGCCGGACCGGGAATCAGGCGGGGTTACCGGTGCTTGCGACGAACGTGCCGGTTCGCCGGCCCGGGGGTCGCGACGCCGGGGACCGCCGCGAGGCCGGCGGGAGCGCCACCGAAGATCACCGGCCAACAGCGGCCCGAGGCGAGCGCCGCGCACAGCTCGCGCTCGTTCTCGATCGGCGCTTCGAAGGCCGTGGACGCCTTGCCCAACTCGGCGATGTCGCCCCGGCAGTCGGAGCCGGCGATCGTGGGGAGATGCATGGCCTCGGCCGCGTCGGTCGCCTGGTTGTTGGCGTGCGGCTTGCGGCGTGCGTTGTACCCTTCGACGGCGGTGAGCTGGTCTTTGAGGCTTCGGATGAAATCGCCTGGCGCGGGCGGCGTATCCTTGTCGTATGGATGGGCCGCGACGACGACCCCGCCCAGCCGCCGGACGGCCTCCAGCGTCTCGCGCACCGGCCAGGGACGCTCGTGGTTGCTCCCCCACATCTGCACCGGGTCGGGCACCGCCTCGGGATCGGGGAAAAAACAGAGGTAATGGCCGCGATCGGTCGAAAGCTCCATCCCCACGAAGACCTTGACGGGCGCGCCCTTCCCGAGTGCGTGCAACTCGGCCGCGGCATCGATGGTGTTCATCTCCGTAAAGCAGATGCCGTCGAGCCCGAGCGCGGGGGCGCGCTTGACCAGGATCCGCGGATCGAGATCGCAGCCGCGGGTGAAGCGGGAGTGGCAGTGGGGGTCGATGATCATCGCGCCGCATCTATCATGGCGGTCGCGCCGTTCGCCATCCCCGGGTTCCTCGGGAGAAAAGAGGTTGCCGTCCAGGGGACTTGCGCCTCCCCGGGCGCATGACCCCTTTTTCGATTGATCCTGGCGCGCCCGCCGGCTACATCACCGGGGTCATGTTCTCCTGGGACAACATCTGGGTGATCGTCTCCAAGCCCGACAACATCCCCATCCTGATGATGATCATCGGGATCGCCTTCTTCGTAGGGCTCGGGTTGCGCGAGGCGTTCGCGAACGACCGGCTCGTACAGGAGGGGCGGAAGGGCGACATCCTGCGCCGGATGCAAGAGTAACGCCTGGTCTATCCGACCCGCTCCTCCGCCGCGACCTGCGGCAGGTGCTTCCTGACCAGCGCGGCGAGCGCACCGCCATCGATGAGATCGACGGGCGCCCCCGCCGACGCCGCGCGCGCCGCGTCCGTGAAACCGCCGGGGGTGACCACGACCGCCTTGCCGGCCTGCTCTGCCCGCGCCGCGTCCAGCGCGGTCCGGACCTCCTCCTCGCCCACCATTCCGAGCGGCGGGTGGAAGATCCCGCGGACGTACACGCGCACCCCGGTGATCGGCGTTCGGTTGCAGGCGAAGAGATCCACGTGATCGCCGCGCCGGGCGACCGACTCGACCTCGAACTTCAGATCGGAGAAGAGCAAGGAGAGGAGCTTGCCGAACTCCTCCGGGGAGAGGCGCGCGATCCAGCCCGCCTCCGGCGCACCCGCCTCATCCGCCGGGGCGGGCGAGCGGGCGGTGAGCGCGATGAGCACGAAGCCGAGCACGAGTCCGGCGAACGCGAGGACGACCAGCGACACGCCCCCAGTCTAGCGAGCGCGGCCCTGCTTTGCCGTGACCGCCCGCTATCGCGCGAGCTTCTTCGCGAGCGGCGCGTACGGTCCGTCCGGGGCGAGCTTCAAGTACTGGGCGAGGAACCCCTTCGCGTCGCGCCGCCGCCTCCGGTCGTGGACGAGCATCTGCCCGGCGAAGAAGTACGCCGGCCCGTAGGAGTCCTCCGCGGCGATCGCCTTGGCGAAGAGATCCTCCGCACCCTTCTTGTCCCCCTTCGCCTCCGCGTAGCGACCCAGTTCCGTGTCCGCTTCGGCGAGCACCCCGCCGGAGCCGTGCGCGGCCAATTGCTGCCACTCCGCCTTGGCCTTGCCTCCGTCCCCTTTCGCCGTCCAGTAGCGGGCGAGCGCGAGGTGGGCTTCGAGGAGGTCCGCCTCGCGCGACACCGCCTGCTGCCACGCGTCCCGGGCTCCGTCGACATCGCCTGTCCGTGAGAGCGCGTTCCCGAGGGCGACCATCGCGAGCACGTCGCCGGGGACGAGGGCCAGCGCCTGCCGCAGCGGCGCAATCGCCCTCTTCGCCGCCGGCTCCCCCGCCTGCGCGAGGTACGCCCGTCCGAGACCGACCAGCGCGACCGGACGGTTCGGGTCGAGCGCAAGCGCCGACGTGAACAGCGCCGCGGCGCGGTCCGCATGCCCCGCACGCAACTGGCGCAACCCCTCGATGATCGGCATGTCCACGCTCTTGGAGTCGAGGTCCATCGCGATCGTCTCCTCGGCCGCCGCCTCTTTGGACTTGCCCTGCGCATACAGAAGCTGGGCGTCGACGAACCTCTCGAACGCCGCCTGGCGCGGCGACATCGCCCCCGCGCCAAGCTGCGCCAGGTGGCTGACGATCTTCTGCGCGCCGGACAGGTCCGGGGGATCCTGGGCGAGGTCGAGCAGGGCGAGCCCCTGATTGCTCGGCACGTGATCCGGGTCGATACGCAGCGCCTGTTGGAAGAAGGCCGCGGCCGTCGCGGGCGAGTCGAGCCGCGAGTCGAGCGTCCCGAGCGCTGCCGCGATGCGGACGTCGGCGGGCGCGAGGTTATGGGCGTCGACGAGGCTCTTGCGCGCCGCCGCGAGCTTACCCTCGCCCATCTGGACGATGCCGAGCGCGCCGGACAAGAGATCGCTGTTGTACGCCCGCTGCCCTCCCGCCGAATCGTGGAGGAGCCCCGCCAGCGTCTCCTCCGCCTCTTTCGCGTGGCCGGTGAAGTACTGGAGGTAGGCTTGCGCGGCGAACAGGTAGGCGTGCGGCCTGCCGGCTGCCTTCGCCCGCGCGAGCGCCCCCTGCGCCCGCGCCAGGTAGTCGCTCCCCTCGCCGTTCTCGCCGTACCGGAGCGCGTCGATGTAGGCGACGTACGCCTCGGCCGCGTAGTTCGTCGGGTCGGCGTCGAGAACCTGCTGGGCGAGTTTCTCCGCCTGCTGGTAGCCGCCGTAATCATCCTTGGCGAGTTGGTCCTTCGTCTCCTTGAGGAGCCTCGTGATCTCCCGATCACGCCGGTGGACATGGTCCTGCCAGACGAACCATCCGACGAGGGCGAGCACGCCGACGACGACGATGGCGAGCGTCAGGAAGCCGGAGCGGACGCCGTGCACCGGCTCCTCCCGCTCGTAACGCGATACGTCGATGGCGGGACGTGTGACCGAACGGGTCCTCGCCGCGGCGGGGTGTGGAGCCGCGGGCGTGGCTGCGGGCCTCGCGGTCGCGGGCGGGGGCCTCGGGCGCGGCGGCTCGACCCCATAACGCTTCATGAGGTCGAGCACGCCGGGGTCCATGGGCGCCACGGCGTGGGCCGAGAGCAGCGTCCCGACCGCGGCGGGGTCCTGGACCTTGAATTGCTCCGCGGCGAGCAGCAGCTTCGCCGGAAGATCGCCGGGCTCGTTCGTCACCGCGGCCGCCAGCTCTTCGATGGCCTTCGGATGCTTGCCCTGCTCGGCGTAGATGCGCGCGAGGAGGACGTGCGGAGCCGCGGCGGAGGGGCGGGCACGCACGCCCTTCTTGGCGACGATCATCGCCTCCATGAACCGGCCGAGGGCGAGGTACGCCTCGGCGAGCGGCCGGTAGGCTTCGGACATCGGGTCCCGGGCGAACGCCTGTTCGAGCGCCGAGACCTCCGCGGCGGATGGTTTGCCGGCCGTGGGACTAGGAATCGTGGACACCGCTCCTTCTCCTCTAATTCAAGACAGGGAAGCTCATCCTGTACCAGCCGGGAGGAAGCTGCAAGCGGAATGAGCCGTGAGGGCCCGCATTATTGCAGTGCGTTAGGGTCGTACTCGAGCTCCTCCTCATGCTGGAGAGCGATTGCGCGAGGACAGGACGCCGGGCTGCTTGTCCGTTCGACTCGCCTCTACGGCGGGCTCCTTATCTTCCCGCTGGGAACGCACCACCCCATGGCGCACGACAGGACGGGCTTGACGGACGGATTGGGGAGAACGCAGGATCCCGGCAAGGTCGACCCGGGCTGACCGCTCGCTCCCGTACCCGAGGCCCAAGACCTCATCGGGCAACGGGGCCTCGGGTCCGTCGCTCAGCCCGTCTTATTCACGGTCCGGCTGCTGCGGCGTCCGATCCCGCGCCTCCCGAAGGGGGGGCTTGCCACCCCTACAACGACATGGGGGGGTGTGCTCGCTCCGTACCTCCTCGCGGGGGGCTTGCCCCCTCCAAACGACTTCGGGGGGAGGTGCTTTACGCGACACCTCGTCGGTCGTCGCTCTCGCTTGCCCTTCTCGGCTCGCGGTCTGAAAACGCCTCGCTACGCCGTACCGTGAATAAGACGGGATTCACAAGCTCTTTGTCCGTGGCCCGGTCGGGACAACGAACAACGAACAACGAGGTTCGTTTGACTCTCCTATCATCGGCCGCTTACGCTCTCAAGGCGGGCCTTCGCCCGACTGGTAGGAGATTCGCATGCTCCGTGCGCTGGCGAGGTTCGTTCCCATCCCGATGGTTCCGGCCGGAGCGCTCGCCCTCGCCCTCCTGGGCGGAGTTGCTTGCTGCAGGAGTCCGGCGCTGGCCGTCGTCGCGCCGGACGCCGGCTGCCCAGGAGTCTGGTGCGAAGGGGCCTGCGTCAACACCCAGTTCGACTCGAACAACTGCGGCCGCTGCGCGAACGTCTGCCCGCCCGGCACGGCCTGCTCCGCCGGCATCTGTGTCCCCACCTGCACCGGCCTCGGCGGCCTCGTCTGCTCGGGCGCCTGCATCGACCCGAAGACCGACGACCTGAACTGCGGCGGTTGCGCGGACAACGGCGGCGGAGTCGCCTGCTCCCCCGGCCAGAAGTGCCAGGAAGGGCACTGCGTCGAGACCTGCGCCGTGGACGCGGGCTTCACGCCGTGCCCGCCGGCGCGGTCGACGTACTGCGCCGATCTCGCCGTCGATCCCCACAACTGCGGCGCCTGCGGCGCCGGCTGCGCCGCGGGCCAGCTCTGCGACGGTGGCCAGTGCGGCTGCCCGATCGCGAAGCCCGACCTCTGCGCCTTCGACGGGGGCGTCTCCTTCTGCACCGATCTGCAGGAGGACGACCAGAACTGCGGCGCCTGCGGGAACGTCTGCGCCCCCGGCGGGCGCTGCCAGAAGGGCGTTTGCCTGGCGAGCTGCGACGCGGACGCCGGCTTCTCGCCCTGCCCGCCGGCCGCCCCGACCTACTGCGCGCAGCTCTCGATCGACCCGCACAACTGCGGGGTCTGCGGCCTCACATGCCCCGCCGGCATGGACTGCGTCGGGGGGGGCTGCGCCTGCCCCGGGCCCACGCCGCTCTCCTGCACCACCCCGGACGGCGGGGCGTTCTGCACGAACCCGAGCCAGGATCCGGGCAACTGCGGCGGCTGCGCCACGGGGACCCCCTCCGATGGCGGGGCCCCGGGCTCCGTCTGCCAGCCGGGGCAGAGCTGCCAGGCCGGGACCTGCGTCGAGACCTGCGACATGGACGCGGGCTTCATCCCCTGCCCGCCGGCCGCCCCCACCTACTGCGCGAACCTCCAGACCGATTCGAACAACTGCGGCGGCTGCGGCTTGGTCTGCGGCTCGGGGACACAATGCGAGGACGGCGGCTGCGCGGTCGGCTGCCCGCCGCCCGACCTGCTCTGCGCGGGCACCTGCATCGATCCGTTCCACGACCAGAGGAACTGCGGCGCCTGCAACCACCCCTGCGGCCCCGGACAGGTCTGCCAGAACGGCTCCTGCACCGGCGCCTGCGCTCCGGGCCAGGCGGTCTGCGGCGGCGGCGCGCTATCCTACTGCGTCACCCTCGGCACGCTGGACGACTGCGGCGGCTGCAGCGACTCCTGCACGGGGCTGGATCCCGGCTGCTGCACCGGCGATGCCCGCGCCCAGGGCGGCGCGTGCCGCGATCTCGCCTTCGACGTGGAGAACTGCGGAGCCTGCGGGAACGTCTGCCAGGGGCAGGCCGTACCGGGCTGCTGCGGCGCCCAGTGCAAAGACCTCGGGAGCGACCTCCGGAACTGCGGGCAGTGCGGCAACGCCTGTGGCGGGAGGAAGCCTGGCTGCTGCAACGAGCACTGCGTCGACCTCGCGGCGCCCAACGGCGACCCGAACAACTGCGGCGCCTGCGGCAACATCTGCCGCGCCGCGGGCGTCCCCGGCTGCTGCGGCGGATCGTGCACGGACTTTGCGACGGACGTCGAAAACTGTGGTGCGTGCGGCCAGTCGTGCAGCGGCGGCCGCACGTGGCCCGCCTGCGTCGGCGAGCATTGCGTCGACCTGTACGCCGACCCGAACAACTGCGGGACGCCCGGCCACGTCTGCGGCGGCGCGAGGCCCGCCTGTTGCAACGGAGTCTGCAGGGACCTCGACAACGACGTGAGCAACTGCGGCTCGTGCGGCAACGGGTGCGGCGGGGCGGGCCCGGCCTGTTGCAACGGGCTGTGCAAGCAGCTCGACGACAGCGACATCTCCAACTGCGGCGGCTGCGGGAACGTTTGCGGAGGCCGGAGCCCCGGCTGTTGCGGCGGCTCTTGCAAGGACTTGTACAGCGACGCTTACAACTGCGGCTCCTGTGGTCACGTCTGCTGCTGTGGTCTCTGGGGTTGCTGGTGGAGATCCTGTGGGGGCGGCATCTGCTGCCTGTAAGACGGCGGACCCCGTTGCCCTCGCGCTTGCCCGGCGCTACCGTGGCGCGGCTCCTTCCCCGGGTCGTCCATGCCTCGCCTGCAAATCATCCTCGCCATCCACAACCATCAGCCGGTCGGCAACTTCGGCCACGTCTTCGCCGAGGCTTACGACCGCTGCTACCGCCCCTTCCTCGACGCGATCGCCGCGCACCCGAACGTCCGGTTCGCCCTCCACTACACCGGTCCGCTGCTCGAGTGGATTCTGGAGAACCGCCCGGCGATGCTCGCCGACCTGCGCGATCTGGCCGCGCGCGGCCAGATCGAGCTGCTCGGCGGCGGCTTCTACGAGCCGATGCTCGCGGTCCTCCCCGACCGCGACGCGCGCGGCCAGATCGCGCGGATGGCCCAGTTCTGCGACGGCCACTTCGGCCAGCGTCCCGCGGGGATGTGGCTCGCCGAGCGCGTCTGGGATCCCGACCTGCCGCGGGTGATCGCCCCGACGGGCATGCGCTTCACCCTGCTCGACGACAGCCACTTCTTCGCGGCCGGCCTCCCGGCGCAGCGGCTCTGGGGCCACTACGTCACCGAGAAGGCCGGCGTGCCGATCGCGATCTTCCCGATCGACAAGGGGCTGCGCTATGCGATCCCCTTCAAGCCCATCCCCGATCTCGCCCGCGAGCTGGAGGAGACGGCGCGCTCCGTCCCGGCCGGCGCGCCGCTCCCCTGCCTGACCTACGGGGACGACGGGGAGAAGTTCGGCGTCTGGCCGGGCACGGCCGACTGGGTCTACGGCCACGGCTGGCTCGAGGGGTTCCTGCGCCTGCTCGAGGACCGCGGCGACCTCGTCGGCACCGTCCTGCCGAGCCGGGCGCTCGAGGCGCCCGCCGCCGGTCGCGTCTACCTGCCGACCGCCTCTTACGAGGAGATGGGCGAGTGGGCGATGCCCCCCGAGTCCATCCACCGGTACGGCGAGCTGGTCGAGAAGCTCAAGCGCGAGAACGTCTACGAGCGTTACCGCGCCTTTGTCCGCGGCGGCATCTGGCAGGCGTTCTTCGCCAAGTATCCCGAGAGCAACCACATCCACAAGCGGATGCTCGCGGCCTCCACCCGGGTCGAGGAGGCCGAGGAGCGGGGCGCCGACGTGACGGACGCGCGCACCCATCTCTACCGGAGCCAGTGCAACTGCGCGTACTGGCACGGCCTCTTCGGCGGCCTCTACCTGAACACGCTGCGCCACGCCCTGACCTCGAACGTGCTGCGCGTCGAGGCGCTGCTCGATCGGGACGAGCACGGCGAGCGCGACGTCCTCTCGGCCGAGCGCGTGGACTTCGACGCGGACATGCGCGAGGAGATCCTCGTCCGGAACCGCAAGCTGGTCGCGGCCATCGACCCCGACGACGGCGGCGGCCTCGTCGAGCTGTCGAACCTCGCGGCGGCCTATTGCGTGACGGACGTGCTCGCCCGGCGCGAGGAGGGCTACCACGACAAGCTGCGCGCGATGGCCGGCGCCGGCCCGTCCGGCGGCCCATCGGGCGGCGGGCCGGCCTCCATCCACGACCTCGCGCTCGCCAAGGAGCCGGGGCTCGAAAGGTGGCTGGTCGTCGACGGCTACCGGCGGGCCTCCTTCCTGGACCGCTTCCACGCGCCGGGCTTTACGCCGCCGGAGATCGCGCCGGGCGGCGAGGGCGACCTGGGCGGCTTCGTCGCCACCCGCTACCGGCTCGCGGCGCTCGAAGCGGACGCAGGGGCGGCGTCGGTGACACTTGTCGCGCAAGGGCCGGTCGGCGATCTGCCTGTCGCCTTGGAGAAGCGCTTCTCCTTCACGCGCGCCGAGGCCAGGATGGGCGTAGCCTACCGGATCGAGAACCGCGCCACCCGACCGCTGTCGGCGCTCTTCTCGCCGGAGCTGAACCTGACGCTCCTCGGCGGCGACGACCCCGACCGCTTCTACGTCCTGCCCGACGGCGCGACGCCGCGGCTGGTCCACCGCGGCGCGCTCCCCGCGATGACGCGGCTGCGGCTCACCGAACGCTGGGCCCGTTTCCACCTGGACATCGAGGCCGGCAGGCCGTTCACCGCGTGGGTCTACCCGGTCGAGACGATCTCGCAGTCGGAAGGGGGCTTCGAGCGGACGTACCAGGGCTCGTGTCTGCTCTTGCGCACACCGATCGAGATCGCTCCAGGCGCAAGCCTCGACCTCTCGTTCTCGGTCGGCTTCACGCCGGCCTGATCGACGGCTTCCAAGGGGGGAACCGTTCACGGATCGGATCCGCGCTTCACGCGGCAAAGGCTCATGGAAGCCATGAAGCCAGGGAAGAACATCCGAGCGGTGAGCGGTGACGCCGGGGCTACTCGACCCCCGGCAAGCCGCGGCCGTACGTCACGCGCTCGAAGGTAAGGCGGGAGGCGAGGTCCGCCCGCAGGATGTCCTCGGCAGGCGATCGGTGGAGCTTCCCGAGCGCGGACAGATCGCCGCCCGCCGCGGGGAAGTCGCCGAGGTCGATCTCGGCGCTCGCCGCGGTCCGGAGCGCCTTCGCCTGGAGGTCCTCGCCGACGCCCGCGGCGAGCGCCGCGTGGAGCGCCTCGACGCCCTCGCGACGCCGGCCCTGCTGGGCGAGACGGAGACCGACGAGGTAGGCCGCCTCGGGGAAGGCGGGATCGTCGCACCGCAGCTCTTCGAGCGCGACGAGGCCGCCGGGGTTGTCCGGGTCCGCGAAGTAGGCCCGCACCGCGGGGCTGGCCCGCGCGTCGCCGAGCGCCCGCTCGCGGATCTCCACCGCGCGGCGCGTCGACCGATCGATTCCCGCGCCGAGCACCTGCCCCCAGGCGGCCCGCGCCGCGGCCGCGTCCCCCGCCTTCCAGGCGTCGTCGCCGCGCGCGAGCGCCACCCGCGCCGCGGCGAGCGGGTCGAGCGCGGGCGAGGCGAGCAGGCGCGCGAGCGTCGCCGCGGCCCCCTCCCGATCGAACGCCGCCCGCTGCGCGTTCCAGAGCGCCTCGAGCAGCGCCGGGTCCCCGGGCGCGAGGGCGAGGCAGCGTTCGAGCAACGCCGCCTGTCGGCCCGGGTTTCCGGCGGCGCCGGCCGCGTTCGCGCCGGCCGTGAGCGACGCCATCTCGCGGGCGCAAGGGCGCGCGAAGATCGACCCCTGGCGGAAGCGATCCTGCGCCGCGCCCCGCGCCCGCGGGTCGAGCGGAACGCGGTCGACGAACGCCTCCCACTCGGCCGCGAGCGCGTCGAGGGGGCGGCCGTAGGCGGCCACGAAGTCGCCGTCCCGATAGAGGACGCGCATCCGCGCTGCCCCTTCGCGATCGAGCAAGAAGCGGAGGAAGGAGCCGGCGAGCGTGTAGGCGCGGCCTTCGGACGCGGCGGCGAAGCCTGCCGGGTCGACGATGGCGCGAATGTCCGGGGCGAGGCCGGCCTCGCGCATCGCGCGGCTCCACTGGTGGAGCGTCAGCTCGTCGGCGGGCCAGTCGATCGCCATGGCGAGCCCTTCGATGATGCCCGGCTGAACCGCGAGGCCGAGGAGCCTCGCGCAGGCGCCGAAAGGGGGGCGACCGAGAGGGGCCGCGAGAGCGTGGACCAGCTCGTGGCGCAGGACGCGCCGCCCCTCGCCGCCGGCGAGGGTGTGGATCTGGCGGAGCCAGGGCTTCGTGAAGTGAGTCGCCGAGGCGCCGGTCAGCCGCCCCTTCTCTCCCGCGCTCCGGTAGAAGAAGACGTCGATGGGCGCGCCGGGGACGACGCCGAGCGCGCGCGCGACCTCGGCCGCCGACCGCTCCGCGGCCCGCCGCAGCTCCTCGACGGCCGAGGGGGAGAGCTCGCGAGGATAGTGGAGCGTGACCCCACGGCCATCGAGGAGGCCCCCGAGGACGCGGTCGATGTCCGCCGTCGAGACCGCGGCGCCGAAGTGGTGCTCCAGTGCGACGCCGGTGGAGAAGCCTGCCCAGAGGACGAACGCGGCGAGGATCCGGCGGCCGGGGCGACGCGCCTCCATCGCCCAGAGGCTCGCGAGGAGCGCCGCGGCGCAAAGCACGGTGAGGCCGCGGTAAGCGTAGAGCGCGGCCGTCGGGGAGAGCCGCTCGTCGTAGAGCGGGCCGGGGAAGTAGCCGAGCAGGTGGTCGAGCGCGAAGACCTGCGGGCCGAAGTAGAGCGGCCAGAGCGTAAACGCGAGGCCGGCGAGGACGACGGCGGCGGCGGCGAGGCCGGCGAAGAGACGCCGCCGGAAGGCACGCCCGCAGGCCGCGCCGGCGGCCGTCGAGAGGAACGCGGTCGGCAGCGGCAGGAGCCAGACGAAGGGGAGGCCGGCCAGCGGGCTGCACCGGCTCCCTGCGCGCGCCGCGACGCCGACGACGGCGACCGCGGCAAGGGCCGAGACCGCGGAGAAGGCGCCCGCGGCGAGCGCCGCGCGCGCGGGCCACTGCCGCCCGAACGGCGTGCGGGCGGCGGCGATCCCGAGCGGAAGGCCGAAGAGCCCGACGGCCATCGCGAGGACCTCGGAGAGCTCGTAGCCGGGCACGTCGAGGAGAGGCAACCTCGTGGCGACGATCCCGAGGGCGAGGAGCACGCCGAGCGTCCAGCGCGCGATCCCGAGACGCCCGATCTTCGTGATCCCGATCAACGCGATTCCGTGCTATGCTCGGCTCGGATGGATCGTGCGGGCAGCGGGGCGGAGCGGCGGGCGGAGGAGCGCGCGCCCATCGAGCTGAGGGTCGAGTACCGCCGCGTCAACAGCTTCCTCGCCGAGTACACCCGCAACATCAGCAAGGGCGGGACGTTCATCGCCACGGGGAAGCCGCTGCCCCCCGGCACCCGGTTCGACTTCCGGATCACCTTCCCGGGAGGTCCGGCGGCGTTGCGGCTCATCGGTGTGGTGAGCTGGGTCCGCGAGCACGGCTCGGAACCCGGCATGGGCGTCCGTTTCGAGTTCGCCTCCGAGGAGGACCGGCGGCAGTTCGAGGAGACCGTCGAACGGACGCTTTCGGAGCAGCTCGGTCCCGTCGCCGCACGCCGGCTCGCCGGAAAGTAGCGCCGGGTGGGAGCCCCGGCGAGGGCCGGGATCGTCCCCCGCCCCGCTCACCCCGGGCCGGGCTGTTTCCTGGCCTCGATCTCCGGCGATCGAGCGGGGCCTCACCGCGGCTCCGGAAGGCCCTGCATCTCGACGCGATCGCCCCTCTTCCAGCCGTGGGCGAAGGCCGTCCCTCCGAGGACTTCGAGGACGTAGAGCGATCGGGCCCCCACGGAGCGGCTCTCGTTGGACTGGGGGGCCGCGTTCTCCACGATGCCCACGATCTTCCGATCGGAGCCGATGAAGACCATGTCCAGCGGGACGAGCGTATTGTGCATCCAGAACGCCTCGTCGGCCGGCTCGCGGAAGACGAAGAGCATGCCGGTCCCCGGAGGGACGCTCTGCCGGAACATGAGGCCTCGGTGGCGGCTCGCGGGATCCGCGGCCACCTCCACGCGCACGGGCATCGCCCCGGACGCCGAGTGGACGACGACCTCGGCCATCGGAAGTGCATCCGCGGCCGCCGCTTCGGGTTGCCGCGGCGGCGCCCTGCCGGACGCCAGGGCCACCGGCCGGCAGGCGAGGAAGAACATCCCGAGGACCGCCAGGCTTCGATTCATCACGCCATTCTCCATCGATCGCCGCCCTGGTCGCCCACTTCGCTTCGCGGGCGCGGACGCGGGTGCGCCCCCGGGCGACGGCAGGCGCTTTCTAGCGCAACCGGTTAACCTCTGGTAGCCTTCCTCGCGCGGACGATGGTGACCCAGGAGACCGCGAGCGAACTGCCGGCCGCCCTCCGCGGGCTGCTCGTGGACATCCGCGACACCGGCTTTCGCAGCGCGCTCGAGGAGATCCTCCGCATCGCCGCCGACGCCATCGGCCGGCTCGCGAACCGCGACCTCATCCGTTACGAGAGCGTGACCTCGGACGGGACGGGCGACCTGGGGCTCTTCGAGGAGATCGCGCCCGCCCTCGCCGCCACGGTGAACGAGGCGAACCGGCTGGTCGGCGCCGTCGAGCAGGCGTTCCCCGACGGCTGGAGGTCCGCCTCCTCCGATCGGATCGAGGCGGAACGATCCAACCGGGCGGCGGAGATCCTCCGCGAGCGGACGCGGGCCTTCCGGGGCGACGTGCTCCAGCTCGGCGCCCGGCTCCGCTCGCCGTTCGCGGTCGCCGACCGCTGGAACCTCCTCGGCAATTTCCAGAGCGCTCGCGGAAAGCTGCGTTCCGAAATCGGCGGTATGGTCGCCGACGTGGCGAATGTCTTCGCCGAGATCCCCGGCGCGAAGGTCGTGCCCGACTACGACGCGGACACCGAGCAGGCGCTGCTGTTGCGGCGGACCCTCGCGAAGCTCGCCGTGGCGTTGAGGGCTCACAACGAGCGGATGAAGCGGGCGGCCATCGAGGAGGTCCCCGCGCTGCTCGATAAGCTCGCCCAGCTCGTCGAGAAGCTGCCGCGGGCCTCCTGGTGGTGGGATCTGCGAGCGCTGGACAAGCGCGAGTTCATCCGGTTCCGCGAACAGCTCGGCGCGCTGCGGGCCGCGGGCGGGCCGCCGAGGGAGACGCGCCACGCCGTCGAGGGGTTCGTGAGCTTCCTGGAGCTGCTCGCCCCGCTCGTGAATCAGCGCGAGATCCTCAAGGCGCACGACCGGGCCTGCCTCGCCGAGGTTACCTCCCTCCTGGAGGAGGCCGAGAGCCAGATCGAGGTCTCCGCGGGGAGCGCGCGCTTCCCGCTGCTCTCCGCGCTGGAGGCCTGCGACGCGCTCCAGGGCAAGGACGAAGAGCTGGACGCCTACGTGGCGTCCGTTCGCGGGCTCCCCGAGCTGCCTGTCGCCGAGGCCATCCAGGCGCTGCGGGCACACACGTTGAGGCTGCTCGGGGAGACGTTGTAGCCACCCGCTCCGCGGCGCGGCCTTCGGAGGCGGGAACCCGACGCGGCCGAGACGCGGGCGGCGCCGCGACGTCCGGACCGCCTGACGGCGGTCTTCCGGCAGGGGGAGAGCAGCTCCCCCCCCCCGCACCCCCCATCCCACCACCGCCTTGGGATGCGTCCCAGTTTCCTCATGGGCATGGCCTTCCCGGGCGGTGAGCGCTTCCCCGGGCTCTTCGGGCGGCGAGGGGATCGTCGGGAGCAGCCGATCAGCCCCCGTCGGTCGTCGCGGCGGCAGGCGCGGGCGTCGCGCAGTAGTACGTGTTGGCTCCGCCCAGGTACTCGTCGAGAATTGCCTGCCCGCCGTCCTCCTCCTCGACGGACTTCACGAAGTCCGGATCGAGGGTGATCGGCCGGCAGACGAGGCCGGTCGTGGCGCTGTCGCAGTCGGCCGACGGGCCGCTCGTCGCGGTCGGGTCGTCGGGGGTGCAGTTGTTGCTGCAGAAGCCCGCTCCCGCGCCGCCGTCGTATCCGGCCGGCCGGATGCAGACGAGGTTCTGGCAGAAGGTCGTTCCCGTGTCGAGGAAGTCGTCGGTAGGCGAGCTGACGTTCCATACCCCGCCGTCGCGCCGCAGCGTGCACGGCTTGCCGATGTCCGAAGCCGGGGTGCACGCGAGGAGCACGAAGGCCGCGGCCGTCGTGAGGAAGAGGCGCATCGCCCCCTTTCTACCACCACCGCCCAGCGGCGGGGAAGGACTCGTCCGGCGCGCCTGCTCGCTCGCCGGCGCCGTACGAAGGCTCAGCGACGCTCCTTACGAAGCCGAGGTGCGATGGGGGGAGCTGGCCCGCCTCTCGCGCAGCAGGCGCAGCACCCGCGCGGGGGTGAAGGGCAGCTCGGTGAGGCGGACGCCGCAGGCGCGCCAGACGGCGTTCGAGATCGCCGGGATCGACGGATGGAGCGGCCCCTCGCCGGCCTCCTTCGCGCCGTACGGGCCGTTCGGGTCGATGCTCTCGACGACGAGCGAGGTGAGGCGCGGCGTGTCGAGGGTCGTCGGGATCCGGTAATCGAGGAGCGACGGCCCCCGGTGCAGGCCGCGGCCGTCGTAGTCTTGCTCCTCGAAGAGCGCCTCGCCGAAGCCCATGTACGCCGATCCTTCCATCTGCCCCTCGACGAGGCAGGGGTTCAGGGCGCGGCCGCAGTCGTGGGCGATCCAGATCCTCTCGACGTGGATGACGCCCGTCTCCTCGTCGACCGTCACCTCGGCGACGTGGGCTCCGAACGAGTACGCGGGTGAGGCGCCGATCGTGCCGCCCCGGTAGTCACCGCCGAGCTTCTGCGTCCGGTAGGAGCCGGTCGCTCCGAGCGTGCCGAACTTCGCCTCGGCGAGCCGGACCGCCTCGGTGAACGAGAGCGTCCGATCGCCGTCGAGCTCGTGGTAGGTCCCGAGGGCGGCCCGGATCCCCGACGGCTCGATCCCCCACTTCGCCGCGACCGCGTCGTCGAGGCGCGCGCGCAGCCGCCGTCCCGCCTCGATGCAGGCGAGGCCGAGCATGTACGTCACCCGCGAGCTGTACGCGCCGAGGTCCACGGGCGTGAGGTCGGTGTCCGATACGACCGCGGTCACGTCCTCGGGCGCGCAGCCGAGCTCCTCGGCGAGGATCAGCGCGGGGACGCTGCTCGCCCCCTGCCCGATGTCCGACGCCCCGGAGAACACCGTCACCTTGCCCGACCGGTCGAGCTTCACCTGCACGCCGGTCTGCGGCATCTCGTTCGGGTAGATGGGGTACGCGGTCCCGCTGATGTACATGCCGCCGGCGACGCCCAGGCCCCGGCCGGGCGGGAGCGACGCGTAGCGCTCCCGCCATCCCGAGGCGCGCTCGACCGCCTCCAGGCAGGCGAGAAAGCCGTTGGAGGTGATCTTCTGCCCGTTGATCGTGGTCACCTCCTCGCCGATGAAGTTCCGCCGCCGGATCTCGATCGGATCGATCCCGAGCTTCTCGGCGGCCATGTCGAGCGCGACCTCGAAGGCGAAGCGCGGCTGGACGCTCCCGTGGCCGCGCTTGGGGCCGCAGGGCGGCTTGTTCGTGAACCAGCGGGTGGCGTCGAACCGGTAAGCCGGGAAGCGGTACGGGCCGGTGAGGAGCTGGCCCGAGTAGTAGGCGGTCACGAGGCCGTAGGAGCTGTACGCCCCGCCGTCGATGTCGATCTTCGCGTCCACCGCCGTGATGCGCCCCTCCCGGTCGGTGCCGAGCCGGTAGCGCATCTTCATCGGGTGGCGGCCGCGGTGGGCGTAGAAGACCTCCTCGCGCGTGTAGAGGAGCTTCACCGGCCGGCCGGTCTTCAGCGCGAGCGCGGCGGCGCAGAATTCGAGCGCGAAGGGATCGCTCTTGCCGCCGAACGCGCCGCCGAGGAACGGCTGGATCACGCGGATCTTCTTCTCCGGCAAGCCGAGGACGCGAGCGAGGAAGCGGTGGAGGTAATGAGGGATCTGGGTGGCGGACCAGACGGTGAGCTGGCCCGCGCCGTCCACCCGCGCGAGCGCGCAGTGGGGCTCGATGGGCGCGTGGGTGGAGCCGGCGTAGAAGAAGCTCTCGTCCACGACGTTCTCGGCGCGGGACAGCCCGTCCTCCACCTCGCCGAAGGCGAGATCCACGCGCTTGCTCACGTTGCCGCGCTCGTGGATCCGGATCTCGGAGTGGGCCGCGGCCTCCTCGGGGGAGAGGAGGACGGGCAGCGGCTCGTAGTCGACCCGGACCGCGGCGAGCGCCTCGTCCGCGGTCAACTCGTCCCGCGCCGCGATCGCCGCCACGGCCTCGCCGACGTGGCGGACCTTCTCGACCGCGAGCGCCGTCTCGTCCTCGGTCCACGGGATGATCCCGTAGCGGCCGGGGATCTCGCGCCCTTCGAGCGTCGCGACGACGCCCGGCATCGCCCGCGCGGCCGAGAAGTCGATCCCGAGGATCCGCGCGTGGGCGTGGGGCGAACGGAGGAGCTTCGCGTGGAGCATCCGCGGGAGCTTGAGATCGTCGGTGTAGAGCGCCTGCCCGGTCGCCTTCAGGACGCTGTCGGCCTTCCGGTGGCGCCCGCCGATCACGGCGGTCTTCGCTCTCTCCCGGCTCATCGATCGCTCTCGGCGACCCCACCCGCTCGCGTGCCCCCCTCGCCCCGTCCCCCTGCGCGGGCAGGGAAGAGGGGCTCCTCGCGCGGGTCCCCCGGCCCTTGCGACCCCTCTCCGCCGCCAGAGGCGAGGGAAGGGGGAGGAGCCCCCGGGTCGAGGCCGGTCAGGAGAGCCCCTTCTCCCGGCCTGCACTGTCCGGAGGCGACCTGAACCGCTTCGAGGATCTTGGTGTAGCCGGTGCAGCGGCAGAGGTTGCCGGAGAGCGCCTCCTCGATCTCCCGCCGGGAGGGCCTCGGGTTTCGGTCGAGCAGCGCGCGGGCGGAGACCATCATGCCGCTCTGGCAGAAGCCGCACTGGAGGGCCCCGCAGGCGTCGAAGGCTTCCTGGATCGGATCGAGCTTCGGCCCCTTCGCGAGCCCCTCGATCGTCGTCACGCGCCGGCCGCGGACCTCGACCGCGAGCGTGAGGCAGGCGAGCACCGGCACGCCGTCGAGCAGCACCGTGCAGGCGCCGCAGTCGCCCTTGTCGCACCCCTGCTTGCTGCCGGTGAGCGACAGATCCTCGCGCAGCGCCTCGAGCAGCGTCGTGTGCGGGGAGACCGCCGGCGCGACGGCGTCGCCGTTGACGGTGAAGGGGACGACCTCGCGGGGGCCGGGCATCTCGGGGAAGCGTAGGCGCCGGGGGATGCGAAGGTCAACCGCGGGGGAAGCGCCATAACTCCGCTCTGCTCGCCCCTACCCGGAGCAAGACCCCCGGCGCCCAACGCGGACGCCCCGCGCCCGCTTCCCGCCGCTC
Organism: Myxococcales bacterium; assembly: GCA_021807105.1. GTDB lineage: Bacteria > Myxococcota > Myxococcia > Myxococcales > JAKAPL01 > JAKAPL01. Next base: position 36,342 of record JAKAPL010000034.1, read on the forward strand.
GCTCCCCGTGCAGGCTTCTTGCCGGCCACCTCGCCGGCTG
>JAKAPL010000035.1 GCA_021807105.1 Myxococcales bacterium
TCCCAGATCTCCGGGCAAGCGAAAACTCACCCGCCGGGCGGCTACCGCCCATCGACGCCAGCAGACCTATCGGCCTTGGGCATAGCGGCTTATGCACCCGTTCGGATTGAGCAGAGCGGAGTTATGGCCGCGCCTGACTGGTTGACATCCAGGCAGATGGCGCCTAGGATGGTGGACTCCCTGGATGTCCCCGGCGAACGAACAGACTCCTTATCGCGGGCGCTCGTGTGCGCCGGACTCCCTGCGGGATCCGAAAGGAGGTGAACGCATGTCGGGCGTGCGTGTGAAAGAAGGCGAATCGTTCGAGAACGCCATGAAGCGGTTCAAGAAGTCCTGCGAGAAGGCGGGAATCCTCTCCGAGGTCCGTAAGCGCGAGCACTACGAGAAACCGTCGGTGAAGCGGAAGAAGAAGGCGATCGCCGCGCGGAAGCGGGCGGCGAAGAGGCTGCGACGGGTGGTCGTGTAGCCGCGGCGGCGAGCGAGGCGGTCATGGGCGGACGACAAGAGGTCGAGGACGGGCTGAAGACGGCCATGAAGGCCGCCGCCAGTGCGGTCGCGGGCAGCCCCGAGGCCGTGCGGGCGGCGGTCCGCCTCGCCACCTTCCGGATGCTCAAGTCTGCGGTCAAGTACCGGGAGATCGAGCTGGGCCAGCCGCTCGACGACGCGGGCGTGGCGGCCGTCGTGGGCTCGCTCCTGAGGGAGCGGCGCGAGGCGGCGGACGCGTTCCGCGGCGGCGGCCGCCCGGAGCTGGCCGCGAAGGAGGAGGCGGAGGCGGCCGTCCTCCGGGAGCTGCTCCCCGAGCCGCTCTCGGCCGAGGCGCTCGAAAAGCTCGTCGCCGAGGCGGCGGCGGAGGCGGGCGCGTCGGGGCCCTCCGACCTCGGCAAGGTGATGAGGATCGCCAAGGAGAAGGCGGCGGGCCGGGCCGACGGGAGGACCCTCTCCGAGGCGGTGAAGGCACACCTCGGGAAGGGGTGAGGACGGGCGTACCCGGCTGTGCTGATCCCCCCAGAGAAGCTGCAGGAGATCCTGGAGCGCACGGACATCGTCGCACTCGTGTCGCGGTTCGTCGAGCTCAAGCGCTCGGGCCGGGCCTTCAAGGGGCTCTGCCCGTTTCACGGGGAGCGGACGCCGTCGTTTTCCGTCTCGCCCGAGCGGCGGCGGTTCAAGTGCTTCGGCTGCGGCGAGGGGGGGGACGCGATCCGGTTCCTCATGCTCCGGGAGGGGCTCGGCTTCGTCGAGGCGGCGCGGCGGCTCGCGGGCGAGGCGGGGATCCTGATCGAGACGGGCGAGGGCGACCGGCTCCTGCGCGAGAAGCTCGACGTGAAGAAGGCCCACGAGATCGCCGCCCGCTTCTACCAGCAGATCCTCTGGGACGAGCGCGCCGGCAAGCCGGGGAGGGATCACCTCGCCCGGCGGGGCCTCTCGGAGGCCGCGGCGCGGGCCTTCGGCCTCGGCTACGCGCCCGCCTCGTGGGACGCGCTCGCCCGCGAGGCGGAGCGGCAGGGGGCCTCCGAGCTCCTCCTCCAGGCCGGCCTGCTCGCGCGCAAGGAGGGCGGGGACGGCCACCGCTGGGACTTCTTCCGCGGGCGGCTCATGATCCCGATCCGCGGCCTCGACGGGGCGCCGGTCGCCTTCGGCGGGCGGACGGTCGAGGGCGACGATTCGCGCAAGTTCGTCAACTCCCGCGAGTCGGCGGCCTTCCGGAAGGGGGAGACGCTCTTCGCCCTCCCCGACGCGCGCGACGCGATCCGGCGGAGCGGCCAGGCGCTCCTCGTCGAGGGCTACTTCGACGCGATCGCCCTCCATCAGGCGGGGCTCTGCAACGCGGTCGCCGTCTGCGGGACCGCGCTCGGGCCGGCGCAGATCCAGCTCCTGCGGCGGCTGGACGCGCGGGAGGTCGTGCTCGTGCTCGACGGGGACGAGGCCGGGCGGCGGGGAGTCGCCCACGCCGCCCCGCCGCTCTTTTCGAGCGGCATGCCGGCGCGCGTCGCCGTGCTCCCCGCGGGGGTGGATCCCGACGAGCACGTGCGCGCCGTGGGGGCGGCCGGCTTCTCGGCGCTCGTCGCGGGCGCGGCCGGCCTGACCGAGCACCTCATCCAGGACGCCCTCCCCGCCCGCTCCGCGGCGACGGTCGAGGCGAAGCAGGCGGCGCTCGAGGCGCTCCGGCCGCTCCTCGCGCAGATCCCGGAGGGGTTGGAGCGCTCGTTCTTCCTCACCGCGCTCGCCAAGGCGCTCGCCGTCGCCGAGATCGACCTGCGGGCGAGGCTCGGGGAGGGTCCGGCCCGGGCGCAGCCCAAGGCGGCCCCCCCGCCCGCCCCGGCGCCGGCCAGGGCGAGGGAGCCGGCGGGCGAGCCGCTGCGGCCGGCGGACGTGCTCGAGGAGAGCTTCCTCGCCGCCTGCCTCCTCGTCGATCCGTCCCTGGCGCGGGAGGCCGAGGCCGCGACGCTCGAGGACCTCTCGCATCCCGTCCTGCGCGCGTTCGCCGGCGAGCTGATCCAGTCGGCCCTCGACGGGCGCCCGATCGCGACCGACGAGATCCTCGACGACCTCCCCGAGGGGCTCGGGGCGCAGCTCCGGGCGGTGGCGCGCCAGGCGGCGGCCCTGCCCGCAGACGCCCGGCGGCGGGTGTTCGCCGAGAAGTGCGGGCTGCGCCGCGCGCGGCTCGCGCAGCGGGAGGAGCGGCAGATGCAGCGGGAGATCCGCGCCCTGAAGGCGAGGATCGACGAGGCGCGCCGCGAGGGGGCGGCCGGCGCGGCGCTCTCCACGCTGCTCGCCGAGCACCTCGAGCTGACGCGGGAGATGCAGGCGCACGCCGCCGCCCGCCGCGCGCCCGCCCTCGGGAGTCACGGGAGAATGGAGACGGCGTCTGGACGGTTGCAACCGCCGCGCAGCGCTCGTTAAGGAGAAAGACCGATGGTCAGCCCCAAGCAGAAGGCAAAGCCCGCCGTGAAGAAGCCCCCCCTCCCGCCGCCGGAGAAGAAGCCGGCGAAGGCGGCCTCGACCGTCCGGCCCGCCCCCGCCAAGGCGGCCGCTGGAGCGGGCGGGAAGGCGAAGCACCCCGTGGAGACGGCCGAGAGGCCGCGCGCGCGGGCGGCCCCGCCTCCGGCGGGAGCGGGCGCCGCCCCCACGGCGCGGGCGACCCACCGTCCGCCCGTCCAGGGCCGATCCGGCGGCTCCACGGAGAGCGAGGCCGAGTTCGCGGACCTCCCGATCGAGGGCGAGGCGGACATGGATCTCGTGGAGGTGGACCTCGGGGGGGACGTCACCGTCGCCGAGCCGGTGCCGGGCGACGGCCAGCCGGTCGCGACCGCCGACGCCAACCGGCTCGCGGTCAAGGCGCTCATCGACCGGGGCCGGGAGAAGGGGTTCCTCACCTACGACGAGGTGAACGACGCCCTGCCGACGGAGATCGTGTCGTCGGATCAGATCGACGACGTGATGTCGCTCTTCGGGGAGAACGACATCGAGATCGTCGACGACGCGACGAAGGTGAAGCTGCCCGAACAGAAGCCGCCGGAGCCCGGGACGCCGGGGAAGGAGGAGCGGGAGGAGCGGGAGGAGGACTACGACGCGGGCTACGCCCGGACCAACGATCCGGTCCGCATGTACCTGCGGAAGATGGGATCGGTCCCGCTCCTGACCCGCGAAGGCGAGGTGGAGATCGCGAAGAAGATCGAGGACGCGGAGCGGTCCGTGATGCGGGCGGTCCTCTCGTCGTCGTTCGCCCGGGCCAAGATCCTGGAGCTCGGCGACGAGCTGAAGAAGGGCAAGATCCGGATCCGGGAGGTCGTGGGCGACGCGGACGACGGCGCCGCCTCGCCGGGGAGCGGAGAGGACGAGGCGCCGGCCGAGGGGGAGAACGGCGCCGAGGGCGTGACCCCGGGCGGGGTCACCGACAAGACGATCAAGCTGATCGAGAAGTTCCGGCGGCACGTGTCCGAGGTCGAGGCGCTGGAGGAGAAGCTCGCGGGCCACGCGAAGCTCTCCGAGATCAAGCAGCGCGAGCTGGAGGACGAGATCCAGGCCCACGGCGAGCAGATGATGACGCTGCTCGAATCGATGGCCCTGAAGAAGCAGTGGCGGGACAAGATCGTCGAGAACCTCAAGGGGCACATCCACCGGATCGACCGGGCGGCGGACGAGGTCTCCGGCCACGCGCGCCGCTTCGGGCTCCCCCCCCGGGAGCTGGAGAAGCGGCTGCGGGCGCTGCCCCGCGACCCCGCGGAGCGCAAGAAGCTCGCGCGGGCGCTCAAGACGAGCCTGGAGGATCTCGAGGTCGTCCGGCGGGTGGTCTCCGGAGCGAAGGAGCGGATCAGGGCCGTCGAGGGGGAGACCGGACTGGGCAAGGAGGAGCTGCGGGCGGCCTACGAGGCCATCGTCGCGGGCGAGCGGGCGACCGAGCGGGCCAAGGGCGAGCTGATCGAGGCGAACCTGCGGCTGGTCGTCTCCATCGCGAAGAAGTACACCAACCGCGGCCTCCAGTTCCTCGACCTGATCCAGGAGGGGAACATCGGCCTGATGAAGGCGGTGGACAAGTTCGAGTATCGGAGGGGCTACAAGTTCTCGACCTACGCGACCTGGTGGATCCGGCAGGCGATCACCCGGGCGATCGCCGATCAGGCCCGGACGATCCGGATCCCGGTCCACATGATCGAGACGATCAACAAGCTGATCCGGACGAGCCGCTACCTCGTGCAGGAGATCGGCCGCGAGCCGACGCCCGAGGAGATCGCCGAGAAGATGGAGCTGCCGCTCGACAAGGTCCGCAAGGTCCTGAAGATCGCCAAGGAGCCCATCTCCCTGGAGACGCCCATCGGGGAAGAGGAGGATTCCCACCTCGGGGACTTCATCGAGGACAAGGGCGTCGTCTCCCCCTCGGAGGCGGTCATCAACATGAACCTCGCCGAGCAGACGCGCAAGGTGCTCGCGACCCTGACCCCCCGGGAGGAGAAGGTGCTGCGGATGCGCTTCGGGATCGGCGAGAAGAGCGACCACACGCTGGAGGAGGTCGGCCAGGACTTCGAGGTCACCCGCGAGCGGATCCGGCAGATCGAGGCCAAGGCGCTGCGCAAGCTGCGCCACCCCTCTCGGAGCAAGCGGCTCAAGAGTTTCGTCGAGGGATGAAGAGCTTGTCTCGGGTGGCCGCTTCGTGGTAATAGCCCCGGCCACTGTCGAGATGGCCGTCCCGAACCCCGCCGCCGCAAAGCCCCACCGTCTCGAAGGGCCTGTAGCTCAGCGGTCAGAGCCGTCGGCTCATAACCGATTGGTCCCTGGTTCGAATCCAGGCGGGCCCACCGCCGCGGCCGATCCGTCATCCCCGGAGGAACCCCCGAGTTGAACCCCCAACTGAAGGCGCTGGAAGCGCTCCAGCAGATCGACGCCGAGATCCTGGAGCTCAATCGCACCGGCGAAGGCAACCCGAAGCGGCTCGCGGAGTTGGAGCAGGATCTGGCCCAGACGAAGGGGCTGTGGGAGCAGGAGGCGGCGAAGGTCGCGGAGAACGAGCAGCAGCGGCACGACCTCGACGAGCAGATCCAGGCCGAGAAGGAGACGCTGCGCAAGTGGGAGACGCGGCTGACGGAGCAGCGGACCCCGCGCGAGTACTCCGCCCTCTCCCGGGAGATCGACATCGGCCGCAAGTCGCTGGAGACCCTCGACCATCAGAAGACCGAGCTGCGCGAGGCGGCGATCCCGCTGGAGCAGGCCGCCGCCGAGAGGCAACAGGTCTGGCGCGAGCGGCAGAAGACCGCGGGCGCCGAGGCGACGGAGATCCGCAGGAAGATGGCCGCGCTCGAGGAGAAGCTCGCCGATCTCTCCGCCCGGAGGGCCAAGGCCGCCGCGATCTGCGAGAGCGCGCTGCTCGGCCGCTACGACACGATCCGCAGGAAACGAGGGATCGCCCTCGTCCCGGTCATCGGCGGGAGCTGCCGCGGCTGCCACATCAGCCTGCCCCCGCAGCTCTACAACCAGCTCCGCTCCGGGACGGCGACGATCCACTCGTGCCCGTCCTGCCACCGGCTCATCTACGTCCCGGACCCGCCGCCCGAGACGAACGGGACGTGACGGGCCCCTCGCTCGTGAACGCCCCCCCCCGCGGGGAGGCGGAGAGGGGCCGTGAGGCGCGCCCCCTCGCGGCGGGCGCCGCCGCGCACGAGCGGCTCCGCGTCTTCTCCGACGGCGCGGCGCGCGGCAACCCGGGGCCGGCGGGGGCCGGGGCCGTGGTCGCCGCCGAGGATGGCCGGATCCTCGACCGGCTCGGCCGCTACCTGGGCGAACAGACCAACAACTTCGCCGAGTACCACGGCCTGCTCCTCGGCCTGCGTCGCGCGCTGGAGCTGGGAGCCCGCGAGGTGGAGGTCTACGCCGACAGCCAGCTCATGATCCGCCAACTCGGCGGCCAGTATCGCGTGCGCAACGCCGGCCTCCGCCCGCTCTTCGATCAGGCGCTCTCCCTGCTCCGGCGGTTTCGCCGCTTCGAGCTGCACCACATCCCCCGCGAGCAGAACGCCGAGGCGGACGAGATGTCGAATCGGGCGATCGACGAACGGCTGTAGCGCGCCCCTCCCTCCCGTCTTGCCCCAAGCCCCGCGCCCCCGGCCGCACGCGCTCGTCAACCTTCTCCGGGGGGCGGGCTCCCTCGACCTCGATCCCGCGGCGCTGCTCGCGAAGCTCCTCGACAAGGCGGACGCCAACCGCGACGGACGGATCACCGCGGGAGACCTCCGGGCGCGCGGGCCGGTCGAGATCGACCTTCCGATCGCCCCCGGGCTCGAGCTGCGCGTCCGGGGCTCGGAGCGGCTCGCGCAGCTCGCCGCCCTCCTCTCCGACGTCGTCGCCGCGGGCAGGCCGGGCCGGGCGCGGGTCGAGATCGAGGATCTCCTCCGCGGCCGGGTCGCGGAGGCGCTCGCGCTCGTCACCTCGGCCTGGGACGGCCTGACGCGAAGGGCCGACCACGCCCACTCGTTGATCCCGGCGGCGCGGGGCGGCGACTGCCGGCCGGCGGACGGCGTGGCCACCCTGTACGTGCCGGCCTCGGATCCCCCCGCGGTCCGCCGGCTGCGCCGCGAGGTCGGGGCGGACCGCGGCGCCCGCGTCGTCGTCTTCCCCGACCGGCTCTCGCGGGAGACCCTCGCGAGCCTGGCGCGCCGGCCCGGGATCGCCTACCTGCCGCACCCCTACCTCGTCCCCGGGGGGCGGTTCGAGGAGATGTACGGCTGGGACAGCTACTTCATGGCGCTGGGCGCGCTCGCGACCGGCCGGCCGGATCTCGCCCTCGCCGTCGCCGAGAACCAGATCTACGAGGCCCTCCACTACGGAAAGATCCCCAACTCGAACCGGAGCTGGCACCTCTCGCGCAGCCAGCCGCCGATGCTCGGGCGGCTCGTCCTCCGGCTCCACGACTGGCTCGACCCGCTCGGCGATCCGCGGGCCCTGCCCTTCCTGCGGCGGGGAGCCCACGCCGTCGAGCGGGAGCTGGAGAGGGTCTGGCTGCGGCCGCCCCGAATCACCCCGACGGGCCTCTCGCGCTACCACGACGAGGCCGGCGGTCCCGTGGCCGAGATCCCGCCGGGGGCCCACCCGGATCGCCCGCGCACGGCCGAGGGCTGGCGGCACGACCGGGCGCTCCGGGAGTCGGGCTGGGACCTCACCCACCGGTTCGGCCGGCGGGCGCACCGCCACCTCCCGGTCTGCCTGAACGCACTCCTCTACCAGCAGGAGGCCAGCCTCGCCGAGATGTGGCGCCGGATCGAAGGGGAGAGGAGCACGCGGGCGGCGCGCTGGACCGCGGCGTCCGAAGCGCGCCGGCGCCGGATGGACGCGCTGCTCTGGGACGCCCGCCGCGGCCTCTACCTCGACTTCGACCTCGACGCCGAAAGGCGCGGCCGCTACGAGACGCTGGCGACGTTCTACCCGCTCTGGGTGGGCGCGGCGAGCGAGGAGCAGGCGGCGCGGGTCGCCGAGTCCGCCGAGCTCTTCCTAGAGCGCGGCGGGCTCGCCACCTCCTCGCGCCGGTCGCGCGAGCGCGCCGGCCGGGCGCCGTTCCAGTGGGACTGGCCGCTCGGCTGGGCGCCGCTCCAGATCATCGCCGTGGAGGGACTGCGCCGCTACGGCTTCCTCGCGCTCGCCGACGAGGTCGCCTACCGCTGGCTCTGGATGGTGCTGCGCATCGCGGGGAACGACAACGGCCTCCTCGTGGAGAAATACGACGTCGTCCGCCGCTCCGCGCAGGTCGAGGCGGAGTACGAGAACCAGGGGGCCGACCGCGGCGCCTACCTCGACCGCCAGACGCGGCGTCCTCTCGGCTTCGGCTGGACCAACGCCGCGATCCCCCTGCTCCTCGCGGCGCTCCCGCGGCGCCTGCGCCGCGCCCTCGATCAGGGGCAGCCGCCGCGGCAGGTCGTCTTCTCGACGGCCGCCCGCCCCGCCTAGTCTTCCATCCCCGCCGCCTGCCGCAGCCGCTCCCGCAGGCGCACCGAGCGGCGCGTGCGCGCGCCATCGACCAGCATGCGCTCCGCCCAGCGGTAGACGTTGAACTCCGCGACGAACATCCGCATCGCGGTCATCCGCGCCTGCTGCTCCTCGACGGGCATCTCCAGGGCCGCGGCCATCGCCTGGGCCGACTGGGTGGTGTCGTAAGGGTTGACGACGAGCGCCTCGGAGAGCTCCCGCGCGGCGCCTGTGAAGGAGCTCAGGATCAGCACCCCGCGGCCGTCGTCCCGCGCGGCGACGAACTCCTTGGCCACGAGGTTCATCCCGTCGGCCAGGCTGCCGACATGGCAGAAGTCCGCCGCCCGGTAGTGGCGGAACACCTCGGGGGGCTCGTGATGGGAGCGGCGGAGGGCGATGGGCAGCCAGCCGCCCCGGCCGAACCGGGCGTTGATCCGTTCGACGAGCGTGGTCACGTTGCGGTCCAGCTCCCGGTAGCTGGCGATCGCGGACCGGCTCGGCGGGGCGACCTGCACGAAGGTGAAACGGCCGCGCAGATCCGGCCGCATCTGGAGGAGCGCCTCGACGGCGAGGAAGCGCTCCTCGATCCCCTTGGTGTAGTCCAGCCGGTCGACCCCGAGGCCGATCTGCGCGTCCGCGCGCAGCCCCAGCTCGGCGCGCAGCGCCGCGCGACACTCTGCGACCGGCGGGACGTCCCGCAGCGCCCGCGGCGGCCACTCGATCGAGATCGGGTAGGGACGGACGAGCGTCGTCTCGCCCCGCAGGACCACCGCCTGTCGCTCGCGATCGATCCGCGCCTCGAGGTAGCGGTCGACCGATTCGACGAAGTTGTTGCAGTGGAGCTGGGTCTGGAACCCCAGGATGCTGGACCCCAGGAGCCCCTCGATCAGTTCGGAATGCCAGGGGCAGATGGCCGCGCGCTCGGCGTTCGGCCATGGGATGTGCCAGAAGGTCAGGATCACCGCCCGCGGCAGCCGGCCTCGAATGAGCCGGGGCGCCAGCGCGAACTGATAGTCCTGCACGAGGACGACGGGGTCCGGACCGTCCGCCTCCTCGACGACCGCGTCGGCGAACCGGCGATTCACCCGCTGGTAGGCGTCCCAGTCCTCCGGGCGGAAGAGGGGCCGGGTGTGGACGAGGTGGCAGAGCGGCCAGAGCCCCTCGTTCGAGAAGCCGTAGTAGAAGCCCCGCCCCTCCTCCTCGGGGATCCGCAGCCGGCGCAAGGTGTAGGCCGCCTCGCCCGGCGGTCCGGCGATCCGGCCACGGCGGTCCGCGGTCTCCCAGTCGGCGGAGCCCGAGCCGTGGGCAATCCAGACCCCCGAGCAGGCACGCATGACCGGCTCCAGCGCGGTGACGAGCCCGCTCGGGGGGTGGCGGACCGTCACCGCGCCCGAAGCCGTTCGCTCGTGGATGAACGGCTCGCGGTGGGAGATCGCGATGACTCGCTCCCCCTGGAGCTGGCGCCGCAGCGTCTGGCGCAAGCGCGCGGGCGTGAAGGCGCCGCGGCCGGAGACATCCTGCGCCTCGCTCGCCAGTCGGGCGACGAGCGCCTCCACGTCCCGCAGGAGCGGCTGAAACTCGGGGCGGCGCTTCGCCCCGCCGCCGAGGAGCAGGCGGCGCAGGTCGAGCGTCCAGTCGCGGAAGGAGAAGCGGTAGCCGGCGACGGTGGCGACCACCCCGGCGATCGCAAGGACCGCGAAGAACAACTCGAGCGCCTCCCGCACGAGGCGCTCCCGCCGGACGGCGAAGGCGAGGTCTTGCACCACCACCGCGAAGCCCGGGGAGGCCCCGCTCTCCCCCACCGGCAGCGCGGTGACGTAGACCTCCCCGGAGGGGACGTCGACCCGCCCGGACCAGCCTTGGCTGCCCGGGCCGACGAGGGGCGCGAGGGCCGCGCAGCCCAGCGGCGCCGGGAAGCACTCCGTCTGCATGATGCGCGTCCCGTCCGCGCCGCAGAGGGCGAGGGCGCTGATCCTCTCGTCGCGGGTGACCCGGTCGAGCAGCTCTTGCAGCGAGGCGGGTTCACCGGCCTCCCACCGTTCCACGACCTCGTCCCGGGCGGCGTCGACCACGAGGCGGGCCCGCGAAGCCGCGTCCTTCTCCACCCAGCGGCCGTTCACGAAGGCCAGCAAGCCGAGAATCGCCCAGGCGAGCAGGCCGACGGTCGCCAGAAACGGGGCGACGAGCCGCAGGAGCCTCGCAATCGATCGCAGCATCCGTCCCACCGTACTCACCACACGGTCGCGCGAAAGACAAGGAGCGAGGTGTGAACCCCGCGCGCTCGCGCGCGATGCCGGGAAGGGGGAACGGGACCCGGCCGCGCAGCCTTCGCGCGTTCAGCCCGTGGAGCCGCTCTTCGTCTCGTGCGCCTTGGGGTGGGCCCGGTCGTACGTGGCGAAGAGCTGGCGCAGATCCACCTGGGTGTAGCGCTGCGTCGTGGAGAGCGAGGCGTGGCCGAGCAGCTCCTGGATCGCGCGGAGGTCGGCGCCGTTCTCGAGCAGGTGGGTCGCGAAGCAGTGGCGCAGCAGGTGCGGATAGGCCCGCCGGCCCAGGCCGCTCGCGAGGGCGGCGCGGTTCACCACGGTCCGGACCTGCCGGTCCGACAGGCGCCGGCCGGCCGGCCCGACGAAGAGCGCCGGTCCCGCCGACCCACGGAGGCCCGCACGCGCGGCGAGCCAACGGGTCAGGGCGGCGGCGGCGGGACGGCCGAGGGGCACCTGGCGTTCCTTGTCTCCCTTGCCGACCGCGCGGACCGAGAGCCCGTCGACGTCCACGTCCTCCACATCGAGGCCGACAGCCTCCGAGACGCGCAGTCCGCTCGAGTAGAGCAGCTCGAGGAGGGCGCGGTTGCGCATGGCGAACGGCCCCTCCCCCGCGACGGACTCGATGACCGCCGCGACCTCCTCCGGCCGGAGCACCTCGGGCAGGTGCCGGCCCACCTTCGGCCGCATCAGGCTGGCGGTCGGATCGGCCCCCGCGTGGCCGTTCTTCCGGCACCAGCGGTAGAAGGTCCGGAGGGCGGAGAGCTTGCGGGCGAGCGAGGCGGCGCCGCAGGTGGCGGCCATCGCCGCGAGGAAACCACGGACGGCCGTCCGATCCGCCGCGGCGAACGAGACCGCGCGGGTCTCGAGGAAGTCGAGATACTGGGAGACGTCGAGTCGGTAATCGCGCAGCGTCTCGGGCGAGAGACCCCGCTCGATCTCGAGGTGCGAGAGGAACGGCACGAGCAACGTCAGACGGTCGCCGGCGGTCACGCCATGGAGGGTACGTCGCGGCGGCGGGGAGCGCCAGATTCCCGACCGGGATCAGCGCGCCAGCGCCGCCGGAACATCCAGCGGGCGGACCTCGTAGAAACCCGCGTGTTTCGGGCCGTTCACGAGGAAGGCGATCCGGCCGTCCGGGAGCCAGCGCGGGTGAGGCTCCGCGGCGTGGGCGAAGTAGCGCGGCAGGCTCCAGCCCTTCGCCGGGATGAGCGCGAGGTCGACGATGTGGCCGACGGGCTCCATGAACGCGAGCCAGAGCCAGCGCTGATCCGGCGAGAAGTCGTAGTCCTGGACGCCGGCGGCGACCCGCGTCGCCTTCTCGGGCGAGGGTCCACCGTCCCGCTCGGCGGCCGGCGCCGCGGGCGCTGCCGTCGGGACCTCCATCAGATCGCAGGCCGTCCCCCCGGAGATGCAGCGCGTCTTGAAGAGGAGCTCCCGATCGTCTGGCGAGAAGTCGAAGGCATAGATGGCCTCCCCGACGAACCGGGCGATGCTTGGCCGCTCCGCCTGCGCGAGGAAGAGCTGCTCGGTGTACATGGGCCGGGAAACCGCGTGGAGCCAGGCGAGGTAGGCGCCCTGATGCGACCAACCGAACAGGGACACCGACGAGGCCACCTCGATCGGCTCCCCCCCCGGCGACCAGACCGCGAGCCTGCCGGAGCGCGACTGGTCGTAGTAATCGTGCAGGAACGCGAGCCGGCCGTCCGCGGAGAAGCGGTAGGCCCCCGCGTGGCGACCGACGAGCCGCGGCGCGCCGCCCGCGACCGGCGCGACGAACACGTCTCCCTCCAGGTAGTCCGCACGCACGCCAGCCACATAGGCGAGCGTCCGCCCATCCGGAGAGAACTCGAAGCTCGTCGCCGCCGTGCCGAGGAGCCGCTGCGCGCCTCCCTTCCATAGGTGCAACTCGGGCAGCCGGTCGGGCGTCTCCAGCGTGTACGCGATCGCCTGCCCCTTCGCGTCGAACCGGTAATCGGCGGCGCCACGGGCGACGACGATCGGGCTCGCCCTCCCGTCCACCGTCGCGAGGACCAACTCGCCTCCCGCCGCGCCCCGGCGGAAGAGGATCGCGCGCGAGTCGGACGAGAACTCGAAGGTCGCGACGCCGCTCCCGAGGGAGATCGGCTTGCCCGCGCCGGCGAGCGGCACGAGGGACAGGGCTCCGCCCGCGATGTAACCAAGGAGATGACCGTCCGGCGAGAAGCCGAAGAACGTGACGCCGCTGCCCATCGGGTGGACGTTGCCCTCTGCGTCCGCGATCGCCAGGAGGCCCTGGTGGGACGAGAAGTCGAAGTCGTGGAGAAACGCGACGAACCGGCCGTCCGGGGAGAAGAGGACCGCCCCGGCGAGGTTCGTGGCGCCCGGCCCGAGCGGGTGCGGCGTCCCATAAGCGTCGATGAGCGTCAACTCTCCGAGGAAGGCATCGGGGGGCAGCAGCGGTCCTCGCGGATGGATCGGGTTGCGCAAATACACGGCGGCGCCGCCCGCCGGCGACGCGAGGAGCGCCTGTCCCGGTCCCTCGGCGAGCCGGCGCGCCGGCGAGGCCTGGCCAGGGCGAGGGTGCGCCGTGCAAGCCGCGAGCGCGAGAACGAGAGCGAAGGCCGGACGCGTCATGGTGGCATCGAGAGAGGAGATGGAATCGAGCCCGCTTCGCCCACGGAGCCTGGGCCGGCGGCGGACACCCCGCGAGCCAGCCGCCCCTGTTGCCACGCGGCGAAGTCCGCCCGGGCCCGAGCGACGAGCGCGGCCCGGCGAGCCCCCTTCGGCACACGCCCCGGGAGCGGCGGGAAGAGGCCGAAGGTCACGTTGCTCGGCTGGTACGGATAGTCTTCGGGGTGGGCCTCGCCCGTCACGTGCCGGAGGAGCGCACCGAGGGCGGTCGTCTCGGGTGGTGGACGAAACGCGCGACCGCGGGCGCGGGCTTCGACGGCGAGCGCGGCGAGCAGACCGCAGGCGCACGATTCGACGTAGCCCTCGACGCCGGTGATCTGACCACCGAAGAACAGCCACGGAAGACGGCGCAATGAAAGGTCGGGCGCGAGGAGCCGCGGCGCGTCCAGGAACGTGTTGCGATGGACCTGGCCAAGCCGCAGGAACTCGGCGCCGGCGAGCCCGGGGAGGGTGCGGAAGATGCGCCGCTGCTCCGGCCAGGTGAGGCGCGTCTGAAAGCCGACGAGGTTGTAGGCGGTCCCCGCCCGGTCCTCGCGGCGAAGTTGGACCACCGCGTACGGCCGCCGGCCTGTGCGTGGGTCGATGAGCCCCACCGGCTTGAGCGGCCCGAACGCGAGCACGTCGTCCCCCCGATCGGCCATGACCTCGATCGGCAGGCAGCCCTCGAACCAGCGCGGCTCCTCGAAGGCGTGCAGCGGCGCCCGCTCTGCGGCCCGCAAGGCATGGACGAAGGCGAGGTACCGCTCGCGATCGAGCGGCAGGTTGAGGTAGTCGGCGCCATCGCCTTTGCTCCAGCGGCTCTGCCGGAAGACGGCGCTCATGTCCACCGATTCGGCGGTGACGACCGGAGCGATGGCGTCGTAGAAGTGGAGCGATCCACGCCCCGCCGCGGCGGCGATCGAGCCGGCGAGCTCGTCGGTCGTGAGGGGACCGGTGGCGACGAGCGTGAGAGCTCCGGCCTCCGGGAGCATCTCGGCCTCGCGGCAAACGAGGCGCAGGCCGGGCTGCCGTTCGATCGCCGCCCTGATCTCGGCGGAGAATCGCGATCGATCGACGGCCAGCGCGTCCCCCGCAGGGACCCGCGCCGCGTCCGCGGCGGCGAGCACAGGGGAGCCGAGCCGGCGCAGCTCCTCCTTGAGCAGGCCAACCGCGTTCTCGGGGCTGTCGCTGCGCAGGGAGTTGGAGCAGACCAACTCGCACGGCTCGTCGGTGCGGTGCGCGGGCGAACGCCGCGCCGGGCGCATCTCCCACAGTTCGACGGCGACACCGCGGCGGGCGAGTTGGAGGACCGCCTCGCAGCCAGCCAGACCGGCCCCGATGACGGTGACCGCTTCCATCGGAGAGCTCTTAGCAGGCCCATGGCCGGGAGCACAAGAACGGCGGGCGCACGGTTGCTGGGTGTCGGCGCGGGGCGGCCTCCCTAGTTTGATGGCGGCGGTGTTGGCGGCATGGACGCGAAACGAGGGACACGATGACCGAGAAACAACTCGCTCTCCTGCGGCGGCAGCTCCTCCAGAGGCGCCGGCAGCTCGTGGAGACCCACCAGAACACGAACCGGGACATCGGGGAGTTGATGGATGCGCCCAAAGACCCAGAGTTCGAAGAGGGGGCGCAGACCGCCCTCACGGAGTTCACGCTTCATCGCCTGACCGACAGCCAGCGGCGCGAGGTGGAGGCCGTCGATCAAGCCATCGCCCGCATGGATGAGGGCGACTACGGCACGTGCGCGGACTGCGGTGGAGAGATCTACTTCGAGCGGCTGCAGGCACTCCCCTTCGCGACCCGCTGCACCGACTGCGCCACGATGGAGGAGAAACGCCGCGGAATCGGCGTGGTCGCCAACCCCGGCACGCTGTGACGCCTACGCCTGGTCTTCGGGGGCCTCGACCCACCGCGGCCAGGAGCCTGGGCGAGCGGGGATCCCGGGCCCTTTAACCCGTCTTATTCACGGTCCGGCTGCTGCGGCGTCCGATCCCGCGCCTCCCGAAGGGGGGGCTTGCCACCCTCCAAACGACTTGGGGGGAGGTGCTTTACGCGACGCCTCGTCGGTCGTCGCTCTCGCTTGCCCTTCTCGGCTCGCGGTCTCGAACGCCGCTACGCCGTACCGTGAATAAGACGGGTTTAACGGCGGTCCTCTGGTGGGGGGATCTCAGCTTCCCCTCACCCTCAGCTACTCTCGCCTTCGGTGCTCGCCGGAGAAATCTTCGCACCGCGCGAGCATTCTCGGAAGCAGCAGATCAGCCGCCGCCTTCCTTCTTCAGCACCAGGAAGCGCTCCTGATCGAGCTTGACCTTGCCCGCGGTATAGAGCACCTCGGTCAGCACGGAGAACGGCAGCCACTTGTCGCCGATGATCGTGACCCGGCCGGAGAACGGCGCCCGGGGGTTGTACTTCGCGATGTACATCTCCTTGTCGACTTCCTTCTGCAGCCGGTCGTACAACGGCGTGATCACGATCTTGCCGTCCTTGTCCGGCCCCTCGATGGCAGACGGGACCTTGACCCCGAGGGCGCAGAGCGGGCTGGGGCAGCCAGGCGAGGTCGGCGTTCCCTCCAACTCGGCGACGACCTTGTCGCCGACCAGGATTGCCTTCTCGGACAGCGTGACGGTCAGCGTTTCGTCGGGATGGAGGTTGGTCGTCGAGGTCGGCGGCGTCATGCTGCTGTTGACCTCGATCGTCGTGTTGCTCGACTGCCAGCTCTTGAGGAGGAAGACGAGGATGATGGTCATCATGTCCATCATCGCCGTGATATTCAGTTCCTTGATCTCCCCCTGCCGCTCCCGCGCTTTGCGCCGCACCCTGCGGAGTGCCTTCTTGAACTCCAGCCGCGCGCGGACATCCGGGTCGATCTCGCCGGGGGCCGGCTTTCCGGGAGAGGCCATGTTTACTGGACTCCGGCCGCGAGGCTCACGTCGAAGAAGAGCGGCTGTTTACCCTCCGGCGTGCTGTACTCGCGGGTGGCGTCCATCGCCTTCACGAGGTCCTGGTAGGGGAGGTCGCTGTCCTCGGTCAGGATGATCGCCGTGTTCCGCGGAAACTGACGCTTGATTTCGATCATCTTCTGCGTCAGCCCGTCGTAGTCGAAGTCCCCGCCTTTGAGCGGAACGGTCGGTACGTTCGGATCATTGCCAGCTCCGGAGAGGACGGCGCCGGTCGCCGCGACGAAAAAGCCCTTGTGGCTGATGGCCACGGTCAGCAGAAGCTTCTTGTCGTCCCCGCTGCCCGAACTGGCCCCCGGTCCGCCGTAGCTCGGCGCCGACACGTTGACGACCCCGAGGGTGATGAGCGCGGTCATGGTCAGGAGCATGAACATGATCAGGTTCATCATGATGTCGAGGTAGGGAACGATATTCAGTTCGCCGATCTCATCCTCTTCGCGGGGATGGGTCTTGCGGCGGCTGGCGTAGAAGGCCATGCGTCGTCCCTCGGCAGAAGCCTCGGGGGCTACGCCGACTGCGCCTCGGCGCCCTCACCCGACGAGCGGCGCGCGAGCAGGTTCTCCAGCTTGAGCGCATGAAGCTCGATTTCCTCGATGGTACCCTTGGCCTTCGCGGTGAGGAAGAGGTGGGCGATGATGCAGGTCACGGCGATGGACAACCCGAACGCCGTGTTGTTCATCGCCTCCGAGATGCCCTTCGAGAGGATGATGTTCTTCTGCTCGGCCGCGACCGCGCCCAGGGAGCGGAAGGCGCGGATCAGACCGGTGATGGTCCCGATCAGCCCGAGCAGCGTCGCGATGTTCGCGATGGACCAGAGCGCCTGGATGCGCTTCGTCAGGGTCGGCGTGACTTCAAGGACCGCCTCTTCGATCCCACGGGCGACCTCGATCTCACCCCGGTTGGCCCGGGCGAGGCCCGCGCGGATCACCCGCGGCAGGACCGCGTTCGGAGCCGCCCCGCAGAGCTTCACCGCCCGATCGACGTTGCCGGTCATCACGAGCTTGGTGACCTGCTCCATGAACGGTCCACTGTTGATGCTGTAACGGAAGACGAGCGAGATGGACCGTTCGGCGATGATGGCGATGGCGGCCGCGGAGGAGATCAGGTTGACGTACATGAACGGGCCGCCGGCCCTGAAGAACTCACTCAACGAATCCAACACGGATCCCATCGTCGGTTATCCTTTCCCTTGGTCTGGGACGGCGCGACGCGCCTGAATGGTTGGCTTGTACCACCCCGTCAAAAAAGGTGTCAAGGGAAAGACCTAAAGACTCTCCGTCCAGAGAGTCGCCGCGGATTCTCCTGGCCCGCGCGCGTCCTCTCTGATACATCGCCCGCGCCCGGAGGCCATCATGAAAGCCCTCGCCCTCTTCCTGCTCGCCGTCTCCGCCGAGGCGCCCCCCGCTCCGCCGGCGGCCACGCCCACGGTCGAAGAGGCCCGCGCCTTCTTTGACCAGGTCAACCGTGACCTGCGCCGCCTCTGGGTGGCCCGCGACCGCGCCGGCTGGGTCAACGAGAACTTCCTGACGGACGACACGGACGCTCTCGCCGCGGACGGCGAGGCGGCCACCGCGGCTTACATGGCGAAGGCGATTCCCGCCTCGCGCCGGTTCGCCGGCCTCCGACTGCCGCCCGACCTCGCGCGGATGTTTTACTTGCTCTCGATCTCGCAGACGATCCCCGCCCCCGACGACCCGGCAAAGCGCGACGAGCTCGCCGGCATCGAGTCGTGGCTGCAGAGCAGCTACGGGAAGGGCAAGTATTGCCCGAAGCGGCTCGCGGGCAAGTGCCTCGACCTGGACGAGCTCTCCGACATCCTCTCCAAGAGCCGCAACTGGGACGCGCTCTCCGACGCCTGGGTCGGCTGGCACGAGATCGCGAAGCCGATGCGGGCGAAGTATGCCCGCTACGTCACGCTGGCCAACGAGGGGGCTCGTGAGCTGGGTTTCCCCGACGTGGGCGCCCTCTGGCGGTCGGGTTACGACATGAGCCCAACCGCCTTCGAGGCCGATGAGGAGCGGCTCTGGGGGCAGGTCCGGCCGCTGTACGAGGCGCTCCACTGTTACGTGCGGGCGAAGCTGCACGAGAAGTACGGCGCCCACGTCCCCGCGGACGGCCCGATCCCGGTGCCCGCCCTCGGCAACATGTGGGGGCAGGAGTGGACCGACATCTACGACCTCGTGGCGCCCTATCCGGACGAGCCGTCGCTCGACGTGAGCCGGCAGCTCGTCGACCAGCACGTCGCCCCCAAGCGGATGGTCGAGATGGCCGAGGGTTTCTTCACTTCCCTGGGCTTCCCGCCGCTGCCGAAGACCTTTTGGGACCGTTCGCTGTTCACCCGCCCCCGCGACCGTGAGGTCGTCTGCCACGCGAGTGCCTGGGACGTCCAGTGGAACGGCGACCTGCGCATCAAGGTCTGCATCGAGCCGACCGAGGACGATCTCGTGACGCTCCACCACGAGCTGGGCCACGACTTCTACTTCCAGAGCTACGACACCCTGCCGATCCTCTTCCAGCAGGGGGCCAACGACGGCTTCCACGAGGGCATCGGGGACACCATCGCCCTCTCGGTCACCCCCGATTACCTGCGGCGGATCGGGCTGCTCCCCCGGGTCTCCGAGAGCGAGAAGGCCCGCCTCGACGCGCTCATGAAGCGGGCCCTCTTCAAGGTCGCCTTTCTCCCCTTCGGCCTGCTCGTCGACGAGTGGCGCTGGAGCGTCTTCTCGGGCAAGGTCGATCCCGCCCACTACAACCGGGCTTGGTGGGAGCTGAAGGAGAAGCTCCAGGGCGAGGCGCCGCCCATCCCACGCGACGAGGCCGACTTCGACCCCGGCGCCAAGTACCACGTGGCGTCCAGCACGCCGTATGCCCGCTACTTCCTCGCCGCCATCTACCAGTTCCAGTTCCACCGGGCGCTCTGCCAGGCCGCCGGCTACTCCGGTCCGCTCGATCGCTGTTCGATCTACGGAAGCAAGGCCGCCGGGAGGAAGCTGCGGGCGATGCTCTCGCTGGGGGCGAGCCAGCCGTGGCCCGACGCCATGCAGGTCCTCACCGGACAGAGACGGGCCGACGCTTCCGCCATCCTCGACTACTTCGCGCCGCTGAAGAAGTGGCTCGACGAGCAGAACCGCGGCCGGCAGTGCGGCTGGTAGCCCGTCCGTCCGACTTGGGTTTCGCCCTCTTGGCCGTCGCGAGATCGAGGACGGGGCGGCGCCGCCGCCGCGACGCACAGGCGGTTTTCGTCGAAGACGTACTGAAGTACGTCGAGACGAAAACCGCCGAGCACCGAAGCGCCGGCCGCGCCGGACCGACCGCGAGCAGGCGGTAAAAGGGCGAAACCCAAGTCCGAGCGCGGGTTCAGAATCACGGTGTCGTCGGCTGGCTTGGGGTGAGCCACTTTCGCGTCGTTCGGGGGCACGCGGCGCCGGCGCATCCGGGGCTGGCCCACGGGTGCCGTGATCGCGGAGGCCTGCCGAGACGGACCCGGCCGGGGAGGCGCCACGGCCGAAGTTGAGGCCACGTCGCGCTCTCGGCCGGGGAAGGCGCACTCCCCCTGCCCGAAGCCCCATCGGGCCGTGCGGCCAGGCCTTGCCGTACGCGAGGACCCTCCCCATCTTCACGCCGCTTCTCGCCGCACCAACCAACCCTCCGCACCACCCAAACAAGGAGAACCACCATGCCGATCGTTCGCTGGGATCCGATGTCCGAGTTCCGGTCCATGACCCGCCAGATGGAGCGCGCCTTCTCGCCGTTCTGGGGCGGGACGACCCGCCCGCTCCTGGAGACGCAGCCGCTCACCACGTCCGACTGGCCGCCCGTCGACGTTTACGAG
This sequence comes from Myxococcales bacterium, assembly GCA_021807105.1. GTDB lineage: Bacteria > Myxococcota > Myxococcia > Myxococcales > JAKAPL01 > JAKAPL01. The sequence continues at coordinate 20,154 of JAKAPL010000035.1, forward strand.
GACAAGGAGGAGGTCGTCTTTCGCGTCGAGGCTCCCGGGATGGAGCAGAAGGACATCGAGGCGCTGGTCGAGGACTCGACCCTGACGATCAAGGGCGAGCGCCAGCTCTTCCGCGAGGACAAGAAGGAGAACTACCAGCGGATGGAAAGCTGCTACGGGGCCTTCAGCCGGTCCTTCAGCCTCCCCGCGACGATCGACCGCGACAAGGTCCGGGCCCAGATGCGCAACGGCGTGCTGGAAGTCCACATCCCGAAGCGCGAGGGGGCCCGGGGCAAGACGATCCCGATCGCGACCTGAGCCGCGATCTCCGAGGAGGTTCGTGCAGGACGCTCCTGCGCAGACGGCGTCGGAGGGGACGGCGGGGGGGATCCAGGCTCCCCCGCCGGAGGAGCGCCGCGAGGCGCACCGGACGCCGCGGCGTGGGAAAGCCTCGTGGCCGCGTCGGATCTTCAGTCTTCCCGAAGGCCGTCCTCGATCTCACGCCGCCAGCGCCCGGCCCCGCGGGCCCCCGAAGGCCCGCGTCGCCGGGCGCCGGCGGCACCACCGGCAAGCCTGGTTGCCGTCCGGCGATCCCGCCGTTATCTCCCTGGGACCGATGAACGAGGCCCATCCCCCCGTCGAGTTCGAGACCCAGCCCGGCCGTTACCGCCACTGGAAGCTCGACTTCGACGGTCCCATCGCGCACCTCGCCCTCGCGGTCCGCGAGGACGGCGGCCTCTCCCCGGGCTATCCTCTCAAGCTCAACAGCTATGACCTGGGAGTGGACATCGAGCTCGCCGACGCCCTCCAGCGAATCCGCTTCGAGCACCCGGAAGCTCGCGCGCTCGTCCTGTCGAGCGCGCTGCCGCGGCTCTTCTGCGCGGGCGCCAACATCTTCATGCTGGCGGGATCGACCCACCCGTTCAAGGTCAACTTCTGCAAGTTCACGAACGAGACGCGCCTGTTCCTCGAGGACGCCTCGCGCGAGAGCGGCCTGCCGTCGCTCGCCGCGCTCTCCGGCACGGCGTCCGGGGGCGGCTACGAGCTGGCGCTCGCCTGCGACGAGATCGTCCTCGTGGACGACGGCAGCTCGGCGGTGAGCCTGCCCGAGGTCTCGCTGCTCGGCGTGCTCCCTGGCACCGGCGGCCTGACCCGCGTCGTGGACAAGCGCCAAGTCCGGCGCGATCTCGCGGACGTCTTCTCCGCGCTCCCGGAGGGCGTGAGGGGCCGCCGCGCCGTGGAGTGGCGCCTCGTGGACGAGGCCATCCCGACGAGCCGGTTCGAATCGGCCGTGACCGAACGGGCCCACGCGCTCGCCGCGCGCTCCGATCGGCCCGGCGGGCCGGGGATCGCGCTCGAGCCGCTCGCCCCGGAGGTCACGCCCGCCGGACGCCACTACCGTCACGTCCTCCTCGATCTCGCACCGGCGCGCCGGCTCGCGACGTTGACCGTCCGCGGCCCGACCGGCCCGCAGCCGGAAGACCCCGCCGCGTTCCTCGCGGCCGGCGGCGAGGCCTGGGCCCTGCGCGCCTTCCGCGAGCTGGACGACGCGCTCCTCCACCTGCGCCTGAACCATCCGGAGATCGGCACGCTCGTCCTGAAGACGGAGGGCGATCCCGCGGCCGCCCTCGCCGTGGATCGGACGATCGCGGCTCACCGTGGCCACTGGCTCGTGCGCGAGATCCTCGGGCAGATGCGCCGCACGCTCCGGAGGCTGGACCTGACCGCCAAGAGCCTCTACGCGGTAATCGAGCCCGGGAGCTGCTTCTCCGGATCGCTCTTCGAGCTGGCCCTCGCCGCCGACCGGAGCTACGCGCTCGACGATCCCGCGCGGCCCGTCGCGGTCGCCTTGTCGCCGCTCTCCGGGGGCCCGCTGCCCTCATGGAACGATCTCGCGCGGCTCTCGGCCCGGTTCCTCGGAGACCCGCAGGCGGCCACCCGCGCGCTCGAACGCGCCGGCCCCTTCCCGGCGCGCGAGGCGCTCGCCGCCGGTCTGGTGACCTTCGCCCCGGACGCGATCGACTGGGACGACGAGCTGCGGATCGCGCTCGAGGAGCGCGCCTCGCTCTCTCCGGACGCCCTCACCGGGATGGAGGCGAACCTGCGCTTCGCCGGCCCCGAGACGCTGGCGACCAAGATCTTCGGCCGGCTCTCCGCCTGGCAGAACTGGATCTTCCAGCGGCCGAACGCGACCGGCGAGACGGGCGCCCTCTCGCTTTACGGCCGCAAAGGCCGGCGCCCCGAGTTCGACTGGCGCCGCACCTAGGAGACTAATGTCCCATGGCTGCCTGCTTCGAAAGCCGAACCCTTCGCTGCGACGGGCGGCCTCGTCGCTTCGCTGCAAGACCTACTGCAAAGAGTCCGTTCCCGCTGCTCACTCCTCGGGCGGCCGTCCCGCCTCCGTCTCGGCTTTCTCGCCACGGCACCCGTTGGACACCAGCCACCTAGAGAGGAATCCGTGTTCACCGACGAGAAGATCCCGAACAACGTCGACCTCGCCCGAGACGTCCGCCTCCAGCGGGCGCTCGAGGCCTGGCAGCCGTCCTTCCTCTCCTGGTGGCGCGAGACGGGGCCCGAGGGCTTCCCGGAAAACGACGTCTACCTGCGCACCGCGACCGGCGTGACCGCCGAGGGCTGGGCGCACTACGACTTCGTGAGGATGGCTGAATACCGCTGGGGCATCTTCCTCGCCGATCCCGTCCCCGACCGGCGCATCGGCTTCGGCGACTTCCTCGGCCAGCCGGTCTGGCAGGAGGTCCCCGGTGAACACCGGACGGCGCTTCGGCGGCTGATCGTGACCCAGGCGGACACCGAGCCCGCCTCGGTCGAGCAGCAGCGCGGGCTCGGACGGACCTGCCCGTCGCTCTACGACCTGCGCAACCTGTTCCAGGTCAACGTCGAGGAGGGGCGGCATCTCTGGGCGATGGTCTATCTGCTCCACCGCTTCTTCGGCCGCGACGGCCGCGAGGAGGCCGAGGAGCTGCTCGCCCGCCGCAGCGGCCACGCCGACCGCCCCCGCATCCTCGGGGCGTTCAACGAGCCGATCGACGACTGGCTCGCCTTCTTCCTGTTCACGATGCTCACCGACCGCGACGGAAAGTTCCAGCTCCTCGCCCTCGCCGAGTCGGGCTTCGACCCGCTCTCGCGCACCACCCGGTTCATGCTCACCGAGGAGGCGCACCACATGTTCGTGGGGGAGACCGGCGTCGGGCGCGTCGTCCAACGTTCGGCCGAGCTGTCGCGGCAGGGCGACGTGCGCGCGCTCGGGGGGATCGACCTGCCGACGATCCAGAAGTACCTGAACCTCTGGTACTCGATCTCGCTCGACCTCTTCGGCGGCGAGGTCTCGACGAACGCTGCGAGCTTCTTCGGCGCGGGCCTCAAGGGGCGGGCGAAGGAGGAGAAGTTCGCCGATCACGTCGCCGGCGAGGGCGTCGTCACCCTGGAGCTGCCCGAGGGCGGCGCGCTCGTCCCGCAGGAGGTCCCGGTCCGCTCGGCGATGAACGAGGCGCTGCGCGACGCCTACGTCGAGGACTGCCAGCGTGGGGTCGACCGCTGGAACCGGCTCCTCGAGGGGGCAGGCCTCTCCGACCGCCTGCGGCTCCCGTCGCGCCGCTTCCACCGCCGCCAGGGCGCCTTCGCGGGCCTCTTCTTCGACCCCGACGGCCGCCCGATCACGGAGGCGGAGTGGGCCCGCCGCGAGGACGACTGGCTCCCGTCCGCCGCCGACCGGGCCTTCGTGAAGAGCCTCTCGCCGCGGGCGATCACGCGCCCCGGCGAGATGGCGAGCTGGCTCGCGCCGCCCTCGAAGGGGATCGACGGGAAGCCGCTCGACTTCGAGTACGTCCGGTTGGGGTAGCCCGGCGAGGACGGGACGCCCAGGAGGCTGGTGTGAAATGGGTGCCGTCGCGAGAGCGCCGAGACCTAAGGCGTGACGGACGCCCGAGGAGTGCAGAGCGTCAAACGTACTCTTTGCAGTACGTTTTGCAGCAAAGCGACGAGGCCGCCCGTCGCGAGCGAAGGGATCGGCTTTCGCAGCAGGCAGCCCTTTCACACCAGCCTCCCATAGGAGCGCGGTTGCGTCGCGACGGAGCGGGCTCTACGGTACGTCGATGGCGCGCTTGCAGCAGCACGTCGGTGTCGGGTAGCCCTCGGCGGTGGCATCCTCCGTCCTCGTGAACGCCGGGCCGGCCCCCGCCGCGATCTCCCCGACGGCCGAGCTCCCCGTCGACCGCCTCGGGCGCCCCTCGCGTGCGCTCCGGGTGAGCGTCACCGATCGCTGCAACCTCCGCTGCGTCTACTGCATGCCGGAGGACCGGTACGCCTGGCTCCCCCGCGCCGGCATCCTGAGCTTCGCGGAGATCGACTTCCTCGTCGAACGCTTCTGCGAGATCGGGGTGGAGAAGGTCCGCCTGACCGGCGGCGAACCCCTCCTCCGGCGGGACCTGCCGGACCTGGTCCGGTTGCTTTCCGCCCGGCGCCTGCGTGAGCGGAGCCTGACGACGAACGGGATCCTGCTCGCGGACCTCGCGTGGCCGCTCCGGGCGGCCGGGCTCGACCGGGTGACGGTCAGCCTGGATACCCTGCGCCGGGATCGCTTCCGGGCGCTCACCCGCGAGGACAGGCTCGCCCGCGTCCTCACCGGCGTCGAGGCCGCCGCGTCGGCCGGCTTCTCGGGGCTCAAGCTGGACACGGTCGTCCTTCGCGGGGTGAACGACGACGAGCTGTTCGACCTCGTGGATTTCGGGAAGGAGCTGGGCGCCGAGGTGCGCTTCATCGAGTACATGGAGGTCGGCGGCGCGACGCGCTGGTCGATGGATCAAGTCGTCTCGCGATCCGAGATGCTGGAGAGATTTCGCCGGCGGTTCGGCGAGGTCCGCCCGCTCCCGGGACGGGGAGCGGCGACCGCCGAGCGCTTCGAGCTTCCCGGCGGGACGACGTTCGGGATCATCGCCTCGACGACGGCGCCGTTCTGCCGCGCCTGCGACCGCAGCCGGCTGACCGCGGACGGCGTCTGGTACCCCTGCCTCCACGCCCGAGTCGGGACCGACCTGCGGCGCCGGCTGCGCGGCGGCGCGACCGCCGAGGAGCTGCGGGCCGTCCTCGCCAGCCGCTGGCGCGACCGCACAGATCGCGGCGCCGAGGAGCGCCTCGCCGGGGGAGTCCTGACGCCGCCGGTTCTCCGGGCGGAGCTCGCCGCGGACCCGAGGCTCGAAATGCACACCCGCGGGGGCTGAACCACGACTTGCGGGAACGTTTTCGCCGCGCGGCGATTCGGCGATGCTCCTGCGAAGACGCGGTGGGGTGGGGGCGGGAGCCGACCCTCCCGCGACGCCGGCCACGCGCGGAGGCGCCGCCCCGGCTGGATCGCGTCAGGCGATCCGCCAGTGTTCGACGAGGACGGAGGGGTCGCCGCCGCCCTCGTCGAGACGCTGCAGGGCCCGCTCGGCGGGGCAGAGCCCCTCGGCGGCGATCTCACGGAGCGGCTCCAGCAGGCGCGCGTCCTCGGCGCCACCCGGCTGCCGGCGCAGCCCCGCGGCCGAGAGGTCGAGCAGCTCGCGGGCGAGATCCCGCACGAGCCGCTTCCCCGCGCGGGCGGCGAGGGCGCGGCGGGCGACGTCCTCCTCCAGCGCGAGGCGTTCGAGCAACGGCAGGTCCAAGAGGAGCGCGGCCGCGGCGAGCGCGTCACGATCATAGAAGAGCCCCTTCCAGAGCGCGGGGAGCGCCGCGCACATCGCCTCGCTGCCAGCATCGGCGCCGCGGACCTCGATGACCCTCTTCAGCCGCACCTCGGGGAAGAGCGCCGTCAGGTGGTCTTCCCAGTCGGAGAAGGTGGCTCGTTCGCCGGCGAGCCCCTCGGCGAGGAAGCGGCGGAAGGTGAAGCCGCGGGCGTCGAGGTAGCGCTCGCCGCGGCGCAGGAAGAGCATCGGCACGTCGAGCGCCCACTCGGCATAGGCGCGGTAGCCGAAGCCGGGACGGAACGCGGCGGCGAGCGGGCCGCAGCGGGCCGCGTCGCACTGGCCCCAGACGTGGGCGCGGAACGACAGGAAGCCCGAGGGCTTCCCATCCACGAGCGGGCTGTTCGCGTAGAGCGCAGTGACGATCGGCGAGACGGCCGTCGCCCCGCGGAGCTTCTCCCCCATGTCCGCCTCGTCTAGGTAGTCGAAGCTCGCCTGGACGGTCGCGGTCATGGTCATCATGTCGAGCGCGAGCGGCCCGCGGCGGCCGAGGCTGTCGCGCATCCGCTCGTAGCGCCCCTTCGGCACCCACTCCGCGTCTCCGGCGGTGCCGAACGGCCGGTAGCCGGCGCCCAACCAGACGTGGCCCAGCTCGGCGGAGAGCGCCCGGACGACCGCGAGGTGGCGGCGCAGCTCGCGGGCGAGGTCGCTCCCCCGCGGGCAGGGGAGGCCGGACAGCTCGAGCTGTCCCCCCGGTTCGAGCGAGACGGAGCGGGCGCCTTCGAGCGCCGCGATCGGCGCCCCTCGTTCGAAGAAGAGCTGCCAGGGAGGGCGGGGGAGCCGCCGCAGCAGCTCTTCGATCCCGCGCGGCCCGGCGAAGGGGATCGGCGCGCGGGTTCCAGCGAGGAGCCCGATCTTCTCGTGCTCCATCCCCACCCGGACCTCGCCGGCGGCCTTCTCTCCCCCCCGGAAGAAGTCGGCGAGCGCCGCGACCGAGGTCACGGGCTCGGCGAGCGCCGGCCGGTTGTCGAGGGACATTCCCAAGCTTTCGCACGATTTCACCGGCGCGCGCAAGCGTGCGGGGCCGGCAGCCGCGCGTTCCGCCCCCGCCCCGTCCGCAGGCGGCCTCTCCCCATGTCAGGCGCGGCCCTGGCCAGCGAGCAGGACGACCGGGCCTCCAAGGCTTCGCTCTTGGCCCCAGAAGTCGATGCCCCCTTGACGACGGATCAGGGTCCGCTTTCTTTCGTTGCGGCGACGAGCCGTCTGGTGTACGACTGGCCGGTCTTCTCGCCCGGAGGTCTCGCCGATGTCTGCCGAAGCCACTTCCCTTCCCGCCGCCCCGGCCGTCATGGGACGAGCCCACCTGCGCGCCGCGATCGGTTCGTTCGTCGGCCTCGTGCCTCTCGGGATCTGGACGACCGTCCACCTCTGGAACAACCTCGCCGCGTTCGGGGGCGCGCGCCAGTGGGAGCGGTCCGTCACCTTCCACCAGAACCCGCTCACCGACTACGCGGGCTTCTGGGCCCTCGCGATCTTCATCGTCTGGCACGCGTTCTGGGGCATCCGGCGGACCAAGAGAGGACAGCCCAACGGCTACCCGTACCTGGGCAACGCGCGCTGGTGGCTCCAGCGAATCACCGCGATCGGCCTGCTCCTCTTCCTCGGCGCGCACATCTGGCTCGCGAAGCTCCACCCGCGCCTGGTCACCCAGCAGGCCGAGAGCTTCAACGACCTCGCGGCCCACATGGCCCACCACGCGCCGACGTTGATCGTCTATCTCCTCGGGATCGCGGCCATCGCCTACCACCTCGGCAACGGCCTCTGGAACTTCGCCTTCGGCTTCGGGATCGTCACCAGTCAGCGCGGCATGAAGTGCGCCACCTGGGTCACGGGGTTGGTCGTCGTCGCGCTGCTCGCGGTCGGCTGGCTCGCGGTCTTCGCGCTCTGGCACGCCGGGCAGCCGCTGCCGGCGCCGGCCGACTGAAGCGGGTGAGGGGGAAGTCGCTGCAATGGACACCCGCGGCGAACCCCTCCTCGTCGCGGGCGCGGACCGGCGCCTCTACAACCGGGATCTCGCCCCGGTCCCCGCCGAGCGGCGCGTATGGACCACGTACAACTACGCGGCCCTCTGGATCGCGATGGCCCACTGCATCCCGACGTACATGCTCGCCGCGAGCCTCATCCAGAATGGGATGGACTGGAAGGAGGCGCTCCTCACCATCGCGCTCGGGAACTGCATCGTGCTCGTGCCGATCCTGCTCAACGCGCACCCGGGGACGAAGTACGGCCTCCCGTTCCCGGCGTTCGCCCGCGCTTCGTTCGGCGTCTTCGGCGCGAATGTCCCGGCCCTCCTGCGGGCGCTCGTCGCCTGCGGCTGGTTCGGCATCCAGACGTACATCGGCGGCCACGCGGTGAACATCCTGCTCGTGGTCCTCTGGCCGGGCTGGGCGCACCTCTTCGGCGGCGTGCCGCTGCTCGGGCTGCCGCTCCCGGAGTGGATCACGTTCCTCTCCTTCTGGGCGCTCAACCTGCTCGTCGTCTGGAAGGGGATGAACGCCATCCGGATCTTCGAGAACTGGGCCGCGCCCCTCGTGTTGGTGATGACGGCCGGCCTGCTCGTCTGGGCGATCCGGGCGGCGCACGGGCTGGGGCCGATCACCGCGCACCGCTCGAGCTTGCGCGGCTTCCACGCCTTCTGGGTCGTCTTCGTCCCCTCGCTCAACGCGATGATCGCTTACTGGGCGACGCTCTCGCTCAACGTCCCGGACTTCACCCGCTACGCGAAGGACCAGCGGTCGCAGGCGCTCGGCCAGGCGCTCGGGCTGCCGCCGACGATGACCGCCTTCGCCGGGATGGGCGTGCTCATCACCTCCGCGACGGTGGTCGTCTTCGGCGCGCCCATCTGGGACCCGGTCGAGCTGCTCGCCCGGATCGGCGAACCCTGGGTCGTCGCGCTGGGCGTCGTCGGGGTGATCATCGCCACGCTCTCGGTGAACATCGCGGCGAACGTCGTCTCCCCGGCGAACGACTTCGCGAACCTCTGGCCGAGCCGGATCTCCTTCGCGCGCGGCGGTCTCATCACGGGACTCGTGGGGATCGCCATCCTGCCCTGGAAGCTGCTCGATCCGCGCGTCTACGTCTTCGCCTGGCTCGGCGGCTATTCGACGTTCCTCGGCCCGATCGCCGGGATCTTGATCGCCGACTACTGGCTCGTCCGCCACGCGGTGCTCGATCCCGGCGACCTGTACCGCGTCCCGGGCCGCTACTACTACCGCAAGGGCGTCAACCCCGTGGCGCTCGTCGCGCTCGCCGCCGGCGCGGGGACGGCGCTCGTGGGCCTGGTCGCCCCGCCGCTCCGTCCCCTCTTCGACTACGGCTGGTTCGTCGGCTTCGCCGTCGCGTTCGGCGTGTACCGGGCGCTCCAGAGCACCGCGAGTCCGGCGAGCGCGACCAGCGCGAGCGCGGCGTCGACCTCGAGCGCGAGCGGGCCGCCGTAGAGCTTCCAGAGGTAGCCCGTGAGCAGGCCGGCGGGCAGGGCGGCGAGACCGGTCACGCCGTTGTACAGGCCGAAGGCGAGCGGCCGCCGGCCGCCCGCGGAGAGCTCGGGGACCATCGCCTTCCCGACGCCCTCGGTCAGACCGTAGAAGACGCCGTAGAGGGGGAAGAGGGCCCAGAGCTGCCACGCGGTCCCGGCGCGCGCGAAGAGCCAGTAGCTCGCCGCGTACCAGGCGAAGCCCACGGCCAGGGTCGGGAGCTTTCCGGCGCGGTCGGCGAGGCCGCCGAGCGGATAGGCACTCAGGGTCTTCGAGAGGTTGAGCAGGCTCCAGAGGAGCGGCAGGGCGGCGGCGGCGACCCCCAGCTCCTGGGCCCGCAGGAGCAGGAAGGCGTCGCTGCTCCCCGCCACCGCGAAGGCGCCCGAAGCGGCGAGGTATCCCCAGAAGCGGCCGGGGAGAGGCGCGGCCACGACGGCCGGGGCCGGCGCGGCGGCCCCCGCGGCCCGGTGGGCCGGCGCGTCCGCGGGCACGCCAAGGACGAGCGAGCCGACGGCGAGCGCGCCGGGGACGACCGCGAGGGCGAAGACGAGCCGCAGCTCGCCGGCGAACGCCCAGAGGAGCGCGGAGGCGACGAGCGGCCCTACGAGCGCACCCAGGTTGTCCGCCGCCCGGTCCAGGCCGAAGGCGCGCCCCTGGTCCTCGATCGGGACCGCCGCCGAGAGCAGGGAGTCCCTCGCGGTGCCGCGGGTTCCCTTGCCGATCCGGTCCGCGACCCGGACGGCGAGCACGTGCCAGGGCGCCGCGGCGAGCGCGACGAGGGGCCGGACCACCGAGGAGAGGGTGTAGCCGGCGATGGCGAGCCGCTTCGGGCGCGGCCAGCGCGAGAGCAGCCAGCCGGAGCCGAGCTTGAGCAGCGCGGCGACGGCGTCGGCGAGCCCCTCGATCAGCCCCAGCGCCTCCGCGCCGGCTCCCAGCACGCTCGTAAGGAAGACCGGCAGCAGGGGGAAGATCATCTCCGTCCCGATGTCGGTGAACAACGACGTGACGGAGAGGGCACGGACGACCCGCCCGAGAGGTCTGCGACGAACCACGGACTTACACCCTAGTAGAACAGCGCCTGGCAGGTGCAGGCGTCGCCCGTGGCGCAGAGCGCGCCGGTCGCGGTCTCGCACGCCAGGGAGGTGCAGCAGTCGGTCGATTGCGCGCAGGGTTGCCCGATCTGCGAGCAGGTCGCGCCCTGCTCGCAGGTGCCGACGATGCCGTCGATCGGGACGAGGCAGGTCAGCCCGAGGCAGCAATCGGCGGTCGACGAGCAGTAGGCGCCCTGGGATTGGCAGGTCGGCTGGAGCGCGCAGACCCCGGAGAGGCAGTACAGGGAGCAGCAGTCGCTGCCCGCGTCGCACGCGGACTGGTCCGCGAGGCAGGACGGCCCGGAATCGGGCGTGCCGGCGTCGCCGCTCCCGGCGTCGGCCTCGCCGCCGTCGGTGGCCGTGCCGCCGTCCTGTGCGGCTCCGGCGTCGGAGACGGCTCCGGCGTCGGCCACGGTTCCGGCGTCGGGAGGCGGCGGCGGCGGGAGCTGGCAGGCGTCTCCGAGAGGACCCGCCGGGAGGCAGTCGAGGCCCGCGCAGCAGCCGCCGTCCGCGCCGCAGAGCGTGCCGGCCGACCAACAGGTCGCCGGCGCCGTGCAGACATAGCCTCCGTCGAGGCCCGGCAGGCAGGGGTCCTGATCACAGCACTGGTCGCGGAACTGGCAGGCCGCGCCCTGCGCGATGCAGCAGTCGGGGTTCGTGTACGAGTAGCCGGTCGGGGAACAGCCTCCGCTTCCACCGCCGCCGAAGCAGCGCGAGATGCCTTCGCTGTCGAGCTTGCAGACCGCCTTCTGGCCGTCGCAGCAGTCCTGGCGCGCGTTCGATCCGTTCGCGCCGCAGATATCACCCACCGGCTCGCAGCCCGTCCTGCCGCCCGACCCGTTCGGGTTCGTGCACCGGCCCACGGGGGGATCCTGCTGGATCAGGCTGCAGGTCACCTGCGTGTCGCCCGGCGGGCCGCCGCAGCAGTCGCTGTCCTTGGTGCAGACGTCCCCGGTGAGGCGACAGCCGGAGGCGGGCGCGCAGACGTCCACGCCCGTCCCCGGATCGACGCAGAGCCGCGAGCAGCAGACCGAGGCGCCGCCCGAGCAGGGCTCGCCATCGACGCTGCAGCCGCCCGCGCCGGGCGCGCTCACCGTGATGCAGGTCCCCGCCGCGCCGCCCGTGGCCGAGCAGATCCCCGAGCAGCAATCGGTGCCCGCGTAGCAGATGTCGCCCGCGGCGTTGCACGCGTACGCGCGCACGCAGGTGCCGCCCTGGCAGTTCGTCGAACAGCAGTCGCCGCCGGCGTCGCAGGAGTTGCCGAGCGTGCCGCAGCCGCCGCTCACGATCGCCTGGCAGGTCCCCCCCGTGCAGGTGCCGGTGCAGCAGTCCGCCGGTCCCGAGCAGGGGCTGCCGGCCGCCGCGCAGGCGAAGGCGCACTGGCCGCTCACGCAGGAGTCGCTGCAGCACTGCGTGGCCGACCCACAGGCCTCGCCCGCCGGCAGGCAGTAGGCCGGGGCGGCGCAGGTCGAGCCGCCGTCCGAGGCCTCGCAGACGCCCGAACAGCAGGGGGCGCCCGCGTCCGCGCCGCACGAGGCGCCGGTCGCGAGGCAGACCGGACCCGCGTCGCTCGCCGCGAGGCCGCCGTCGATTCCGCCGGCGCCCGCGTCCCGGCCCGCGGCGCCGCCGTCCGCGCCTCCGGACACGCCGCCGTCCATCGTTCCCCCGTCCGCGGCGAGGCCGGCGTCCGGTCCCCCCGCCGTGCCGCCGTCGGTCCCCGCGCCTCCCCCGTCCTCGCCGCCGTCCTGCCCGCCGGGGCCGCCGCCGTCCGCGCCCACCTGTCCGCCGCCGTCCGCCACTCCCGCGCCGCCATCGAGGACCACCCCGCCGCCAGAGGCTCCGCCGTCGGTCCCGGCGGTCCCCCCATCCCCGCCCACCTCCCCGCCGTCACCGGCCACGATCGCGCCGCCGTCCTCACCGCCGCCGTCGGTCGGGGCGCCGCCGTCCTCGCCGGCGAGACCACCGTCCTGCCCGCCTCCATCGGGCCCGGCGACCGCGCCGTCCCGTCCGCCGCCGTCCGGGACCCCGCCGCCGTCCCCGGCCTCGACGGCGCCGTCCTCCTCTCCCCCGTCGGAGACGGCGCCGCCATCCCGCTCGCCCGCGTCCCGAGCGATGCCGGCGTCACCGGCCCCGCCGTCCTTCGTCACGCCGCCGTCCTCGATCCCGCCGTCGCCGCCCGCGGGGACGCAGACCTTCTGGGCGTCGCAGACCTCGCTGCTCGCGCTGCAGCCGCCGTCCGGGAGGCACGGGACCTGCTCGGGAAGATGGGAGCGGCAGTTGCACGCGGAGAACGGCAGCGCGGCGAGCCAGGCGACCGCGATCGAGATCCTGAGCGGCGACGACCGAAGCATCCACGACCTCCAAAGAGCGACGGCTCCATTGTACCATCACCCCAGCCCATCTTGAAGTCGCGGCTCTGCCTTCCGGCGCGGCGAGGATCACGTCGCCGTGAAGAGCCCCCGGTCGATGCGCGCCGGGTCGCCGAGGATCGTGGTCTGGAGGTCCTTGGCGTACGTCTTCAGGAAGGCCGAGACCTGCGCGGGCTTGACGTTCTTGACCCCGTCGATCAGCCGGCCCGCGATCCTCCAATCCCCCCCCAGGACCTCGGCGCGGCCCAGGAGCGAGGCGAGCCCGCCCGTGGTCTCGTCGCCCATGAGGAAGTGGGTCAGGAAGATCCGCTCGTCGCCGGCGAGCGCCGTGGCGTCGATCCGCCCCTGCTGGAACGCGTGGAGGACGTCGAGCATGACGGACATCGTGGTGTTCGGCTGCTCTGCGGTCACGTACAGGAACCCCTCGCCGAGGCCGCTCGTGTCCAGACCCGCGGCGGGAGCGTACGACAGGTTGCGCTTGGTCCGGACCTCCTCGAACAGCTTCTCCCGCAGGGCGCTCATCGCGACGATCGCCGCCGGCAGGTCGTGGCTGCGCCAGCTCGGCGCGGGGAACGCGGCGAGCACGTAGGTCGTCGGGAGCGGCACCGAGACGACGGTCAGCGCCGGGGCGTGGAAGACGGGCGGGGCGAGCGGCGCGGGCCGGTAGGCGCCCTCGGGGAGCGATCCGAACGCCCCGCGCGCCCAGGACGCGATCTCCTTCGGGTCCACGTCGCCGACCACGACGAGCAGGAGCCGCGACTTCTCCCGGATGGCCGTGAGGTGGCGGGCCAGGTCGGCGCGCGTGAACCGGGCGAGGTTCTCGACCGTGCCGATGGCCCGGTTCTCGTACGGCAGGCCCCGGTAGACCCTCTCGTGGGAGAGCTTCGCGAGCAACGCGTCGGGCTCCTCCATCTCCTGGCGCAGCGCGGAGAGCTGGAGCTGCCGCTGCCGCTCGATCTCGCCCCCCGGGAGGGCGGGGTGAAGCACGGCGCCGGCGAGCAGATCGAAGGTCGGCCGCCAGCGCTCGCGCAACCCGGTGGCCTGCGCGCCCGAGTAGTCGTCGTTCGCGAAGGAGCCGAGCCGGCTCCCGAGCCGTTCGAGCCGCTGCTGGAACGCCTCCTTCGGGAGGGTCTCCGTCCCGCCCGCGACGGCCGTGGCGAGCGCGAGCCGCTCGACGCCCGCGTCGGCGGCCGTCCAGTTGCGCACGCCCCCCTGGAAGTAGAGCTGCGCGGTCACGAGCTTCACGTGGGGGACGCGCTTGACGATGAGCCGGACGCCGGCCGCGTCGAGGACGGCGACGCCCTCTTCGAGCGGCCGGGCGAGGTCCTCGGCCCGCCGCGGGCCGGCCGGCCTCGCCGTCGCGCACGCCGCCGAGAGGACGAAGATCGCCGCCCACCGCCTCCCGCCGCGTGCGAAGGATCGCGCCGCGGCCCACTCCGACTTGGGTTTCGCCCTTTTCGCCGTCGCGAGGTCGAGGACGGGGCGAGCCGCCGCGAGACACACAGGCGGTCTTCGTCGAAGACGTACTGAACTACGTCGAGACGAAAACCGCCGAGCACCGAAGCGCCGGCCGCGCCGGACCGACCACAGCAGGCGCAAAAGGGCGAAACCCAAGTCCGAGAGACGAATCATCGCGAGGCCTCCGTCGTCGAGAGCCCGAGCAGCCGCTCGAAGTGGGCCCGATCCAGACCTCCCCGCACGAGCTGCGGGGCGAGCATCGCGCCGAACACGTAGGGCCGGCCGAGGACGTAGCGGCGCAGGTACGCGGCGATCGCCGCCCGGTCCACCCGCCGCATCTGATCGACATACCCGTCGTAATAGGAGAGGCTCGTCGTGCTCCACCAGAACGTGAGGATGTGGGCGTAGGCCGAGGGCGCCTCCTGCTCCGCCGCCCGCTCGACGGTGAGCCTCGTCACCCCGTCCCGGAAGTCGCGGTCGGTGAACGTGTCGGCCCGCGCGAGGCGCGGCAGCTCGGCGACCGCGGCCGAGAGGCACGCGTCCACCCGGTTCGGCGCGGCCTCCAACGCGAACGCGATCGGCCCCACGTGCGCCTGCGTATACCAGGAGAGGTCCGCGCGCACGCAGGCGCCCGAGTCGACCAGGTCGCGCTGGAAGCCCGAGGAGGGCAGGTCGATCATCGCGGTGAGCAGGTCCGCCGCGTACGTCGCCGGCAGCCCGCCGTCGCTCGCCGAGGGGCCCTGCCACTCGAAGACGAGGCTCACCGTCTCGACCGGCTGCGGGACGACCACGACGCTCGAGTGATCGAGCGGCGGCTCGGTGGGCACGGGATGCGCCACGAACGGGTCGGGCGCCCGCGCCCAGCCGGCGAAGAGCTTCTCGACCTCTCCGAAGACCGCCCGGGGCTCCACGTCGCCCGCGACGACGAGGATCGAGTTGTTCGGGACGTAGTAGCGCTTCTGGATCTCCCGCATCATCGCCGGCGTCGCCGAACCGACCGTGGCCCGGTTGCCGAGGGGATCCTTGTAGGAGGGCTGCCTCCAGAGCCGCTCCCGGAGCGCCTTCTCCAGGTGGTAGCCCGGCTGGGCCTCGTCCCGGTCGATCTCGCCGATGACCACCTGCTTCTCGCGCCCGAGCTCCCCCGCGTCGAAGAGCGGCCACTCGATGGCGTCGCGCATCATCCCGAGCGACGGGAGCAGCTCGTCGGAGGTCGTCGTGAAGAAGTAGTTGACCCGCTCCTCCTCGGTCGTGCCGTTGAAGACCATCCCCAGCTCGCGCGTCCGGGCGAGATAGGCCTCCTGGTTGGGGAGCGCCTGATTCCCCTTGAAGAACATGTGTTCGTACAGGTGCGAGAGGCCGTTGTAGGCGGGGCTCTCGGTCATCGAACCGTTCTTCACGCCGATCTCCACGGTGACCAGCGGCACGGCGTGGTCCTCGACGGCGACGACCGTGAGCCCGTCGGGCAGCACGCGCTCGACGTAAGGGGTGGCGGCGGCGAGGCAGAACGGGAGCAGGAGGCCGATCATGGGGGGACAGTCTGCCCACCCCACGTCCCTCCCGCAAGGAGAATCGTAAACATTCCTGGGTCGGATCCGCGTTCCCCGCGGCAAATGCTCATGAGGAAACCATGAAACCAGGAAGGAGCCTCCGCTCCATGCCTCCTGTCGCACTCCTGGTTTCCTCGAATGGGCGTTGCCTCTCCAAGAGCGGTGAACGGTTACGACCTTCTGCTGCGCCCTTCACCCCCGTAGGTGGGGCGAAGATCGAGAAGCGTGACAGCCTTCTTCGGAGCGCCGGCCAGCGAGGCCGCCCGGATGGTCACTCGTCTCGCCCAGACGGCCGCTCGTCTCGCCCAGACGACCGCTGGTCTCGCCCAGACGGCCGCTCGTCTCGCCCAGACGGCCGCTCGTCTCGCCCAGACGACCGCTCGTCTCGCCCAGACGACCGCTCGTCTCGCCCAGACGGCCGCTCGTCTCGCCTAGACGGCCGCTCGTCTCGCCTAGACGGCCGCTCGTCTCGCCTAGACGGCCGCTCGTCTCGCCC
>JAKAPL010000103.1 GCA_021807105.1 Myxococcales bacterium
TCGGGGACTTGAACGGG
Source organism: Myxococcales bacterium (assembly GCA_021807105.1). Classification (GTDB taxonomy): domain Bacteria; phylum Myxococcota; class Myxococcia; order Myxococcales; family JAKAPL01; genus JAKAPL01. Next base: position 18 of record JAKAPL010000103.1, read on the forward strand.
GACGGGAAGGCGGACCTGGCGGTGGCGAACTGGGACGGCACGGTGAGCGTGCTGCTGAACGAGGGGAGCGGGAGGTTTGGGACGGCGGTGACGTACGGGGTGGGGAGCGAGCCCATGTCGGTGGCGATCGGGGACTTGAACGGGGACGGGAAGGCGGACTTGGCGGTGGCGACCCAGGGCAGCTACCCTAATCCTGGCACGGTGAGCGTGCTGCTGAACGAGGGGAGCGGGAGGTTTGGGACGGCGGTGACGTACGGGGTGGGGAGCGGGCCCCAATCGGTGGCGATCGGGGACTTGAACGGGGACGGGGAGGCGGACCTGGCGGTGGCGAACTGGGGCAGCAACACGGTGAGCGTGCTGCTGAACGAGGGGAGCGGGAGGTTCGGGACGGCGGTGACGTACGGGGTGGGGAGCTATCCCACATCGGTGGCGATCGGGGACTTGAACGGGGACGGGAAGGCGGACTTGGCGGTGGCGACCCAGGGCAGCTACCGTAATCCTGGCACGGTGAGTGTGCTGCTGAACGAGTGCCAGTAGGCGGCGGGGAGGGAGGGGGTTGAGAGGGGGTGCAGGGGGGCTTTGCCCCCCTGCCGGCTTTTGGTCTGCGGCTTGGGGTAGGGGAGAGCGCTCGTCCATCAGCGATGGCGGCCTCGGGCTTTCGGGGCCCGGCGATCGGGCCATCGGCGAAGCGGCGCGCGCCTCGGGCGGGTTGAAATCCCGGGGCGTCCGTTGTTCAATGCGACGCCCCCAGCCAAGGAGACGCTCATGGCCATCGATTTCTCTCTCTCCCCCGAACAGGAAGACCTCCAGAAGCTCGCCCGCGACTTCGTCCGCAAGGAGTTCTCGGCCGAGGTCGTCCGCCACCACGACGCGACCGGCGAGTTCCCGCGCGCCGTGCTCGAGAAGGCGTTCGAGCTCGGGCTGATGAACGTCCACATCCCCCAGGAGGTCGGCGGGCTCGGCCTCGGGTCGGTCGCCGGGACGCTGATCTCCGAGGAGGTCGCCGCCGGCTGCACCGGCATCGGCACGGCGATGGAGGCGAGCCAGCTCGCGCAGGCGCCGGTGATCATCGGCGGCGACGACGACCAGAAGAGGCGCTTCCTCGCCCCGATGCTCGAAAAGCTCTCGTTCGCCGCCTACGGCGTGACCGAGCCGGGGGCGGGCAGCGACGTGCAGGGGATCAAGACGACCGCGAAGAAGGTCGGCGACGACTACGTGATCAACGGCAGCAAGATGTGGATCACGAACGCCGGCGTCGCCGACTGGTACTTCGTCCTCGCTTACACCGACAAGAGCGCGGGGGTGAGGGGGATGAGCGGCTTCCTCGTGCCGCGCTCCACGCCGGGCATCACCGTGGGCAAGAAGGAATGGAACATGGGGCAGCGGGCGAGCGACACCCGCGGCCTCACGTTCGAGGAGGTCGTCGTCCCGAAGAGGAACCGCCTCGGGGCGGAGGGGGAGGGCTGGAAGATCGCGATGGCCGCCTTCGACCACACGCGGCCGATGGTCGCGGCGGCGGCGGTCGGGCTGGCGCGCTCGGCGATGGAGCACGCGATCGCCTACGCCCGGGAGCGGACGGCGTTCGGCCAGCCGATCGCGATGCAGGAGGGGATTGCCTTCCTCATCGCGGACATGGCGAAGGACGTGGAGGCCGCCCGGCAGCTCGTGCGGCTCGCGGCCTGGACGATCGACCAGGGGCGGCGCAACACGAAGTTCGCGGCCTACGCGAAGGCGTTCGCCGCGGACACCGCGATGCGGGTGGCGACCGACGCGGTCCAGGTCTTCGGCGGCAACGGCTTCAACGCGGAGTACCCGGTGGAGAAGCTGATGCGGGACGCGAAGATCTTCCAGATCTACGAGGGGACCTCGCAGATCCAGCGGGTGATCATCGCGAAGGAGATCTTCAGCCGGAGCTAAGATGGCGAGGCGGCGACAGCGCGTGGCGAGGCTGTTCGGTGCGCTGGCGCTGCTCGCCGCGGCCGCCGGCGGGGCGTCGCTCTGGTGGACCTGCCGCGACCTGCCGCGGTTCACCTCGCTCGTCGACTACGAGCCGCGCGAGGCGACGCGCCTCTTCACCCTGGACGGACGGCAGGTCGGGGCCTTCTTCCACGAGGACCGGACGGTGGTCCCGATGGAGAAGATCCCGGCCGTCCTGAAGCGGGCGGTCCTCTCCGCCGAGGACAAGGACTTCTACCGGCGCGCCGGCGGCGTCTCGCTCACCGGCATCGCGCGAGGCTTCATCAAGCACTACCTGCTGGGCGGGCGGCTCGAAGGCGGGAGCACCATCACCGCCCAGGTGGTGAAGACGTTCCTGCTCTCCCCGGAGAAGACGCTGCGCCGCAAGATCCGCGAGGCGATCCTCGCCGAGCGGATCGGCGCCCACCTGTCGAAGGACGAGATCCTCTGGCTCTACCTGAACCAGATCTGCTTCGGCCATCAGCGCTTCGGCGTCGAGGAGGCGTCGCGCTACTACTTCGGCAGGCATGTCTGGGAGATCGACCTCGGGCAGGCGGCGATGCTCGCCGGCATGCCGCAGGCGCCGCAGGCCTACTCGCCGCTCCACCACCCGCAGGCGGCGAAGCGCCGGCAGCTCTACGTCCTCCACCGGATGATGGAGGACGGGGTGATCACGGCCGCGCAGGAGCAGGAGTGGGCGGCGCGCCCCCTGGAGACCCACAAGGCCGAGGAGCCGCCGGGGCCGTACTACGCCGAGGACGTGCGCCGCTACCTGGAGGCCCGTTACGGGCCCGCGCGGCTCTACGAGGGGGGGCTTCAGGTCGAGGTCGGGATGGACCCCGAGCTCCAGGAGGCGGCCGAGGCGGCGGTCGCGAAGGGGCTCGCGGCCATCGAGTCGCGCCACCGGTACGGCGCGATCCTCCCGGAGGCGGCCTTCGCCGTCATCGACCCCGCCGACCGGCGCGTGCTCGCCCTCGTCGGGGGGAGCGACTTCAAGAAGACGCCGTTCGACCGGGCGACGCAGGCGAGGCGCCAGCCGGGGTCGGCCTTCAAGGCGTTCGTCTACTCCGCGGCGATCGAGAGCGGGAAGTTCACCGCGGCGAGCGTGGTGCTGGACGCGCCGGTCCTCGCGCGCGACCCGGCGACCGGCCGCGAGTGGAAGCCGAGGAACGACGAGGGGGAGCTGTTCGAGGGGCCGATGCCGCTCGCGACCGCGCTCGCCCGGTCGAAGAACACGGTCTCGGTGGAGCTCACGCAGGCGGTCGGTCCGAAGGCGGTCGCGGACATGGCGCACCGGATGGGGATCGTCTCGGATCTCCCCGCGGACAGCCCGACGATCGCGCTCGGCACCGGGAGCGTGTCCTTGCTCGAGCTCGTGAACGGCTACGCGACGCTCGACGCGGGGGGGCAGGACGCCGAGCCGCGGATGGTGCTGCGGGTGACCGGCCGGGACGGCAAGGTGCTGGAGGACGACCCGGCGGCGGCGCGGCCGGCGCTTCGGCCCGAGGTCGCCTACGTCGTGACGTCGCTGCTCGAAGCGGTCATCTCCGACCCGACCGGGACGGGGTATCGGGCGCACGCGCTGCCCGGGCCGCTCGCCGGCAAGACCGGCACGCCCTCCGACTTCCGCGACGCCTGGTTCGTCGGCTACTCGTCGTCGCTCGTCGCGGGCGCCTGGGTCGGGTTCGACGACCACCGGCCGCTCGGCGCGGGCGAGCAGGGGGCGAGGGCGGCGCTGCCGATCTGGATCGAGTTCATGAGAGCGGCGCTCGCGCTCCATCCCCCGGGCCCGTTCGCGCCGCCGCCCTCGATCGTCATGGCGCGCATCGATCCGACGACGGGCAAGCTCGCGCCGCCGGGCGACCCCGACGCGATCAGCGAGCCGTTCGTCCCCGGCACGCAGCCGACGCAGACGGCCGCACCGCCCGGCGCGGAGCACGGCAAGGACCTCTTCCTCGGGGGAGGGTAGGGCGGCCCCCGATCCGTCCGCGAGCAGCCTCACACGGGGTGAGGCTTCTTACGGGCGGATTAGGGTGGACATCGGATCGATTGTAGGGTAGAGAGCGGCTCCGTTCGGAGAGGGGGGTGGAGGAGGGTGTTGGTGGTGAAGGAGCTGTCATCGAAATTCGAACGGGGGCAGGGCCGGCGGCCGGCGGCGTGGCGCCTGCTCGCGTGGCTCGCGACCGCCTCGTTCTGGGCGAGCGCGGGGCCGGCGTTCGCCGGTGACTGGGTGGACACGCGCCTCACGTTCCTGTTCTCCGACGAGAACGTCCTCGTCCGGCCGGGCGAGACCGAGCCGTCCGTCCCCGGGCCCCATGTCGGGTTCCCCACGTACCAGAACCTCCAATTCTACGACAACTTCGACACCAAGTACACGGGCTTCGAGAACATGTCGAACCTCGTCCTCTACAAGGACATGCCGAGCTTCTTCGACGGGCTCGACGCGCAGGCTGCGCTGGTCGTCACCATGTTCGACTACGGCCCGACGGTCACGCTGCAGGACCAGTCGAGCTACATCCAGCTCAACTACACCCCGTCCGGCTGGATCTCGAAGATCGAGGGATTGAGCCTGACGCTCTTCCCCACCTCGTCGGACCGCATGCGCCTCGGCTTCACCTACCGGATCTCCTGGGGCGGGGACGCGGTCTTCCCCCAGGGGACCCCGCCGGTCCTCGGACCGATGCTCCCCTCGACGCCGGCGCCGGGCGCGAAGCTCGAGCTGGAGCGCGAGAACTGGTACGCCTGGATCGGGACGAAGGGGACGGAGATCCTCGACCCGCTGATCAACCAGCCGGTCGTGAACTACGGCATCCTCGGCGGTGCTGGCTGGGACATGATCCCGACGCTGCGTCTCGAGGCCAACGGAGCCTACTTCTCGCAGGGCGGGAACCCCTCGACCGACGTGCTCGACACGCCGGTCTGGGTGGGCGGCGGCTCGGCGCGCCTCACCTATCACAAGGGCGTCCCCGTCGGTACGTCGATCGACTTCGCGCTCTATCGCAACGACCCCCTGGTCTCGCAACGCTTCTTCGGACCCGAGGCCTACCCCGGCGGATGGTCGTACTCGGCGTCGATCGAGTACACCTACACCCGGCAGGCCCTCGCGAACCCCGACCTGACCGGCACGACGCAGACCTACCCGGCGACCGCCGGCGCGGTCTGGGCCAAGGCGAAGCACAACCATGACCGCGCGTTCCTCATGCTCGAGATGCGCGACTTGTCCTTCATCGAGATGGACCAGCCCGGCTTCATCCCGTACCACGTCTACCCCGCGGACGCCGTGGTGACGCCGGAGATGTTCGCGGCCATCGGGTACGACCACAACTTCCCCCGCCCCCACCTGACCCCGGGGCTGATCGTCGGCGTCGAGCAGCCGTCCTCGTTCACCTCGAGCGAGCTGGAGCTCGGAGGCAACAGCCCGCCGCTCGGGCTGTCGGGCAAGCACACCGTCGTCGTCTACGACCTCGGGATCCAGTCGGTGCTGCCCCCGGGCAAGACGGTGACCCCGGTCTTCTCGACCAAGGGGACGTTCCGCTGGGACATCAGCGACGCCTTCGCCGCGGTCGGCGAGCTCTACTTCAAGATCGACAACAACCAGACGACGTTCTACTCGAGCACGATGGGGCTCGCCGAGCCGGTCTTCGCCATCCCGTACCAGTTCGGGTTCAACGCGGTCCTCCAGGCGCGTTTCTAGGAGGCTGGTGTTTTTCGCGGGGACGGTTCACCCCGTCTTATTCACGGTCCGGCTGCTGCGGCGTCTGATCGCGCGCCTGCGAAGGGGAGGCTTGCCACCCTCCAAACGACTTGGGGGGAGGTGCTTTACGCGACGCCTCGTCGGTCGTCGCTCTCGCTTGCCCTTCTCGGCTCGCGGTCTCGAACGCCTCGCTACGGCGTACCGTGAATCAGACGGGCTAAGGCGAGACGGGCGCGCCGGGGAGTGAACCGCGGAGACGTACTCTTTGCAGTACGTTTTGCAGCGAAGCGACGAGGCCGCCCGTCGCGAGCGAAGGGATCGGCTTTCGCAGCAGGCAGCCATTTCACAACAGCCTCCTAGGCCTCTCGCCGTCGTCGATCAGTTCGGCAGCGCCAGGCAGGCCGTGCCGCCGTCGCCCACGGAACCGCAGTAGTTGCCGAGGAGCTCGGGATCGCAGCAGTAGGAGCTCACCAGGTCGCAGCCGCCGCCGAGCGGCGTGCAGGCCGGCCCACCGGCGTCCACGGCCGTGCCCGCGTCCCCGGGCCCCGCGTCCGGGATGAGCCCACCGTCGGGGAGCTGGGTCCGCATGTCGAGCGCCCAGAAGGCCCGGTGGTTCAGGTCGCCGAGCTTCTGGAACGGCAGCCAGAACGCCGGGTAGCTCGGATCGGCCGGCAGCCGGGAGAAGTCGAGCGCCGCCACCCAGATCTGGTTGCGTCCCCCCGGCGTCAGGAGACCGTAGGGACGGCTGCTGTTGAACGCGAGCCAGTGGAGATCGCCGCCCGGCGCCCAGGTCGGCATGCTGTTCTCCTTGGGGGGCGCGACGGCGTTGTTGACGATGGTGTTTGCGGCAGCCAACCCGACCGGCGTTCCTCCGGCCGGCGGGACGAGCCAGAGGTCGGTCTGGTTGGAGTAGGCGATCTCGTCCCCCTCCGGATCGAACATCGGGAAGCCGGCGGCGCCCGCCGGGCCGGGGGGGCCGCCCGGGCCCCCGGGGCCCGCCGCGCCGGCGATCGACTCGACCGGCGAGAACCCGCCTCCGGCCGGGTCGAAGGCCACCGTCGAGATGCCCCCGCGCGTGTTGGCGAAGGCGATGAGCCCACCGTCCGGCGACCAGTCGACCGCCGACCCTTGGACCGGCTCTCCGCCGGCCTCGATCGGGGTGATCGTGGCGCCCGTGAGGGCGTCGATGAGCTGGAGCGTCCCGCCGTTGCGCGGGCCCCAGACGAGCTTCGTCGTGTCGGGGGAGAACGCGCTGTAGCCGTCGCCCGCCGCCGCCGGTACGTCGGTCACGAGGGGCAGCGGCGGCGGGTTGGCGGTCACCTCCATCACCCAGGCGCCGTGGGCGTTCGTCGGGCCCTGGGCACGGATGGACGCGGCGAGCTTGCGGCCGTCTCGAGAGACGGTGTGGCAGGCGGCGCACTGGACGGTGTAGCCGTCCACCTGCGTCCCGGTCACGCCGGGGCTGCCGCCGACGAGGTAGTCCTGCGGCGCCTGGTCGGAGACCGTCGCCCGCTCGATCCCCCCCCGGTTCGCGGCCCAGTAGAAGATCGCGCCGAGGACGTCCCGCCGGGAGAAGCCGAGCGTCTCCGAATCGCCGAGATAGACGGTCGCGCCGGCCCCCGCGGTGCCGTCGATCGCGAGCTGCACCGTACCGCCGGCGTTGCTGCCGGCGATGGCATCCCAGGTCACGGGATCGGCCTGCCAGCAGCCTGCGTTGGTGAGGGACGCGCAGGCGGGATCCCGGCCGTCGGTGAAGACGGTCAACGCCCCCTGGCTCCCCGTGAACCGGAGGCGGAACTGGCGGCTGCCGTTCGCCTTCCACTGGAAGAGGACGCGGTAGACGTTGCGCGGGAAGCGCGTCTGCCCGCTCGGGTAGACGATCTCGGGGGCGTCGGGCGAGCCCGGGACGCCCCCGTCGCCGAAGTCCCCCGGCGCGCCGCCGTCGGTCGAGAGCGTCTCGTCGAGGACGAGGTCCACGGCCGCCGTCCCCGTGGCGCCGCAACCGGCCGCCGTGACGGTGACGACGCCGCCGGCTCCTGCGTACGGGGTGAAGACGCCGTCCGCGACGGTCCCCGGGTTCGTGTCGTCGTCGCGGGTCGCCGTCCAGATGAGCAGCGAAGGGTCGACGGGCTCGGCGCCGCCCGGCGTAGTGGCCGTCACCGAGAAGGCCAGCGGAGCGGGTTGAGACCCGTCGAGCCGGATGCTCGGTGAGGCCGGGGAGAGCGCGAGCGCGCTCGCCGCCGCCGGGCAGCGGGGGCCGCCGCTCCCGCTCGAGCTCCCCCCGACCGCGCCGCCCGTCGTCCCCGAGACCGCGCCCGTGGATGAGCCCCCCGAGGAGCCGCCCTCGCTCCCGCTGGTCGAGCCGCCCGTCGTCCCCGAGACCGCGCCCGTGGAGGAGCCCCCCGAGGAGCCGGCCTCGCTCCCGCTGCTTGAGCCGCCGGTCGTCCCCGAGACCGCGCCCGTGGACGAGCCCCCCGAGGAGCCGCCCTCGCTCCCGCTGGTCGAGCCGCCGGTCGTCCCCGAGACCGCGCCCGTGGATGAGCCCCCCGAGGAGCCGCCCTCGCTCCCGCTGGTTGAGCC
>JAKAPL010000036.1 GCA_021807105.1 Myxococcales bacterium
TCCCACCGCCTCACCACATCCAGTCGCTTCCACTGCTCTTGGCTCATTCGGTCCATCCCTTCCTCTACCGAGGCGGGCGGACACTTCCTCTGGCCTGTCTGCCGGACATTTTCACTGGCCTACGACACCCGCCGCTCTCCTGCCCTGGTGTAGTGCCGGAAAAGTAGCTTGACACTTCTGTGGAGTGGTTATCTTGGGGGCATGTTCGCTCCAGCCCAGGCGCTCCATGTCGACGAGAGCCAACGCAAGCAGCTTCTGGCTCTTGCCAACGCAGGCAAGACACCTCAACAGATTGCGCTGCGTGCGCGAATTGTTCTTCTTGCTGGAGAGGGCACGCCGAACAACAGAATCGCTGCCGAGCTCGGGACGAGCCGGCCGACCGTCCTGCTCTGGCGAGCGCGGTTTGCTCGACTGGGCGTGTCTGGCCTGATGAAGAGCCAGAGGAGGTCTGGGCGACCGCGGAAGCTGACGCCGGAACGAATCAAAGAGGTCGTCGACGCGACGCTGCACACCCGGCCGCCCGACGCAACCCACTGGTCGCTTCGAACCATGGCCAAAGCGCAGGGGCTCACGCCGGACATGATCTTCCGCATCTGGAAGCAGCATGGGCTTCAACCTCACCACGTCAAGACCTTCAAACTGTCGACGGATCCTTTCTTCGTCGAAAAGCTCCGGGACATCGTGGGCCTCTACCTGAACCCGCCCGATCACGCGCTCATCCTCTCTTTCGACGAGAAGACCCAGATCCAAGCGCTCGACCGGACGCAGCCCGGGCTCCCGATGAAGAAGGGGCGCTGCGGCACGATGACGCATGACTACAAACGAAATGGAACCACCACCCTGTTCGCCGCGCTCGACATTCTCAACGGGAAGGTGATCGGCGAATGCATGCCTCGACACCGGAGCAAGGAGTTCGTTCACTTTCTCAACCGGATTGACCGCGAGACAGCTGCCGAACTCGACCTGCACGTCGTCCTCGACGACCTGAGCGCCCACAAGAGTCCGGAGGTCAAGCGGTGGCTCCAGCGCCACCCCAGGTTCCACTTCCACTTCACCCCAACCAGCAGCTCTTGGCTGAACCTCGTCGAGCGGTGGTTCGGCGAGATCACGCGCAAGCGCATCCGCAGGGGCGTTTTCAAGAGCCTCGGCGACCTCGTCGCCGCCATCGAAGCCTACCTGCTGCACAACAACGCTCATCCGACGCCCTTCACCTGGACCAAGGATGCAGACACCATCCTCGCCAAGATCGACCATTGTAAAGCATCTGCTCAAGCACTATACGAGGGCCACGGAGGGCGTCGCGGGAGAGCATCGGTCGCCGGAGCCGTCCCCGTCCCCGAGCAACGTTCCCGAGGCCCCAAGCCCGGTGCGGTTCAGGGCCTCGGGCACGGGGACGGGCGCGGACGGCCAGCCGCGGCCGGGGAATCCGAGAGCGAGACCGGGCGGGTCCTCGCGCGCCCGAGGCCGCTCGGCGGACCGCGCGCTTCGCGGGTCACCCCGCCGCGGCCTGCTCGCGCTCCTCCCGGCGACGCTCCCGTTGGCGCTCCTGGTGGCGGCGGATGGCGCCCGAGAGGATCTCCCCGATGAGCCCGCGGTAGTCGAGGCCGCCGCCCTGCGCGATCAGCACCAGGTCGCTCCAGCCCGGGGTGAGGCCCGGCAGCGGGTTGCAGTCGAGGAAGTAGAACTTCCCGGTCGCGTCCATCCGGAAGTCGACGCGCGCCACGTCGCGGCAGCCGAGGGCCGCGAAGACGGCCCGCGCCGCCCGCTCCAGCTCGCGCTGCGCGCCAGGCTCGAGCTTCGCCGGGACGTCGTAGCGGACCCGGTGCGTCCAGTCGAGCTTCGCCGGGAAGTCGTAGACCGGGTTCGCCTCGCCGGTCGTGAAGACGACCTCCATGGGGGGCAGGACCTTGGGCCGCCGCTCCCCTAACATGCCGACCGTGAACTCGCGCCCCGAGATGTAGTTCTCGACGAGCGCGGGCTGGCGGTAGCGCGCGGCGAGGTCGCGGGCGAGGTCGCGCAGCTCGGCCTCGGTCCCGACCACCGAGTGGCCGAAGACGCCCTTGGACGACCCCTCCGCGACCGGCTTGACGATGACCGGGAAGCGCATCTCCTTGGGCAGCCGCTCCTTGCCGCTCTGCATCAGCAGGAAGTCCGGCGTCGGGATGCCGTGCTGGCGGACCATCTTCTTGGCGAGCGCCTTGTCGAGCGCGATCGAGAGGGCGGCCGGATCGCTGCCGGTGTACGGGATGTCGAGCAGCTCGAGGGTCGCCGGCACCTGCGCCTCGCGGTTGCGCCCCTTGAACCCCTCGGCGATGTTGAAGACGAGGTCGACCGGCGTCGCCGCGAGCCGCTGCGGCAGCTCGGAGGTGGCCTCCAGGTCGATCACCTCGTGGCCGTACGAGGCGATCGCCTCGCGGATGGCCTGGAGCGTCTTGGGCGAATCGTACTCGGCCTCCTGGTCGCCCTCCCCCTCCTCGTTCGCCACCACCCGCTTGACGTTGAAGGTGAAGCCGACCCGCAGCGGCCCCGACCGGCGCGCCGGCCGGGCGCGCGATTCGCGGCTGTCCTTGACCTTCCAGCGCGCGGCGGCGGATTCGATCACCGCCGCGAGCACCGCGTCGAAGTGGAGCCCTTCGAGCGCGGCCGCGGCGTAGAGGCCCGCCCCCGGCTCCAGCGACGGGAGCGCGTTGATCTCCAGGAAGTAGAGCTGGCCGTCCTCGGCGAGGCGGAAGTCGATCCGCCCGAGGTCGCGGCAGCCGGTCGCGGCGAAGACCGTCCGCGCCGCCCGGGTCGCCTCCGCCGCGACCTCCGGGGGGATGTCGGCGGGCGCCTGGACGTTCACCGCCTCGCTGTGGAGCGTCTTGAGCGCGAAGTCGTAGAGGGTGTGCCGGCCGCGGAACTTCGGGTCCACGACGTACTCGACGGGGGCGAGCACGCCGCCGCGGTCGCGCGCCACGGCCTCGAGGAACGGCACGGTCAGGTCGCGGCCCGGGATGAACTCCTCGACGATGACGCCCGCCGGGTAGCGCCCGAGGGCGGCGGCCACGGCCTCGCGCAGCTTCGCGGGATCCTCGACGATCGAGTCCTGCGTGATCCCCTTCGAGGAGCCCTCGAAGTTGGGCTTGACGATCACCGGCAGCCGCAGGCTGGAGCCGTCGAACTGGGAGGCGTCCTCCACGTAGACCCAGCTCGGCGTGCGGACGCCGGCCCGGGCCACGACCAGCTTGGTGAGCTGCTTGTCCAGCGTGAGCGCCAGCGTGTAGGGATCCGAGCCCGTGTAGGCGAACCCGAGCTCCTCGAAGAGGCCGGGGTAGAACGCCTCGCGGAAGCGGCCGCGCCGGCCCTCGGCGGTGTTGAAGACGAGGTCGGGGTTGTAGGCCTCCAGCCTCGCGACCGTCCGCGACGCGGGCCCGGAGACCTCGATCTTCTCGACCCGGTGGCCGAGCCGTTCGAGCCCGTCGGCGAGCGCCTTCACGGTCGCGGGGGTGTCGAACTCCGCCTCCTCCTCGGAGGGGGTGAGCTGGAGGTTGTGGGAGAAGGCGATTCTCACGTCAGGTTCCTCGATTCTTTCGCTGGGGGTTTCCGGATCTGCATCGTCTCAGGCGCGGCAGGCGGGGCGCGGGCTCCGCCCCCGCCCTCCTCGGGAGGCCTCTCGTCCCCGGGGGAGGCTCATCCGTGTCCGACCGCTTCCGGGGCGCCGGCCACGACCTTGGCGTCCACGACCTGCGTGTCGGCGAAGACGTCGCCGATCCGGACGCCGAGCGGGTCGTGGTAGACCATGTAGGCCTCGAAGAGGAGCAGCGGCAGCCCGGCGACGGCGAACAGCAGCCAGCCCAGCAGCGGCACGGCGCCGAAGACGTAGCAGAGCGCGAACGGGAGGTTCCGGATGAGCGATTCGCGCAGGGCGGCGGGGGCGCGCGCGGGGACGTGGACCGCCCGGATGCCCGCGATCCACTTCCCGAGGCTCTGCCCCTTGCCGAGGGCGTCGGCGACCAGGAGGTAGAGCAGCCCGGCCAGGATCCCCGCGATCCCGAGGACCGAGGAGAGCGCGAGGGCGACGACGAGATCGGCGAGCCGCGCCACCCCGCGGCCCAGGAGCGACGCCTTCGGGTAGGGCGAGCCGCCGCGGCGGGCGGACCGGCGCGCCTGCGGGCGGTCCGCTCCGCCGGCATCGCCGGGCGCGGGCGAAGGGACGTCAGCCGTCTCGGGCATCGCTCTTTCCCCCCTCCCGGCTGAATACGACGAAGGCCATCGCCGGTCGCCTGCTCGACTCGCGCATCGCGAACTGCATGCCGTCGAAGCGCCAGCCCCGGCGGGTCCAGTCGTTCAGGATCTCGGTGAGCGTCTCGTCGGTGACCGTCGTCGCCTCGACCACCTGGTACTCGATCACGCGGGCCTCACCCGGCGAGCAGCCGGGCGGCCTTGGGCGCGAAGTACGTGATGATCGCGTCGGCGCCCGCCCGCCGAATGCCCGTCAGCATCTCCAGCATCGCGCGCTGCCCGTCGATCCAGCCGTTCGCCGCCGCGGCCTCGAGCATCGAGTACTCGCCGGAGACGTTGTAGGCGAGCAGCGGGACGTCGAAGCGCTCGCGGACCGCCCGCACGACGTCGAGGTACGCCATGGCCGGCTTGACCATCACCATGTCGGCCCCCTCCTCGATGTCCAGCGCCACCTCGCGCAGCGCCTCGCGCCCGTTCGCCGGGTCCATCTGGTAGCCCTTGCGATCGCCCTGGCGGGGCCGGTTGTTCGCCGCCTCGCGGAAGGGGCCGTAGAAGGCCGAGGCGTACTTCGCCGCGTACGAGAGGATGGCGGTGTCGGAGAGGCCGGCCTCGTCGAGGCCGCGCCGGATGGCGGCGACTCGCCCGTCCATCATGTCCGAGGGCGCGACCACGTCCGCGCCCGCCCGCGCGTACGCGAGAGCCTGGTCCGCCAGCAAGGGGAGCGTCGCGTCGTTGTCGACCTCGCCCGAGGGGAGCAGGACGCCGCAGTGGCCGTGGTCGGTGTAGTCGCACAGGCAGACATCGGCCATGACCGGAAGCTCGGGCGCCGCCTCCTTCGCCGCGCGGATCGCCCGCGGCACGAGGCCGTCGGGGTCCCGTCCGGACGAGCCCGTCGCGTCCTTCTCGTCGGGCACCCCGAAGAGGAGCAGGCCGCCGAGGCCGAGCGACTTCGCCGAGCGGGCCTCCTCCCCGCACAGGTCCGCGGAGAGCCGCTCGACGCCGGGCATCGAGGCGATCGGCTGGCGCTGTCCCTTGCCCGGGATCACGAAGAGAGGAAGGACGAGCTGCGCGGGAGAGAGGCGGGCCTCGCGGACGAGCCGGCGGATGCCCTCGCCGCGCCGCAGCCGCCTAGACCGCACTACGGGGAAGCCGGTCATGATGGCGTGGCAGCATGCCGGGAGCTGGAGGCAAAATCAAGGCTCTCGTGGAGCGCGGGCGGCGGGCGAGGCGGCCCCGCCGCGCCCGGTCAGCCGCGATGGCCGGGCGGCGGCTCGGCGGGGAGCTCCTGGAACAACGGGAGGTAGTCGATGGGGAGCTGCCGGCGGGCCTTGACCGCCGCGTTCCCGATCCGCTCGGTCAGGGTGCGCAGGACCGCCGCCGACAGCTCGAAGGCCCGCTCGCGGTCGCCGTCGCACGCCCCCTCGGCGACCCGGCCGATGAAGGCCGACGCGTCCATGGACCTGGGACGGGTGATGGGCGGCGGGTCCTCTTCCAGCCGATCGCGCAGGTCCTTCGGCAACTGGGCGAGCAGGTTGTCGAACTCGTCGTCGGTGATCCGCGAGCCCAGCACGCGCAGGACCGCCGCCGTGGGGCTCAGCAGGTCGCGCGGGGGCGGGTGATCGTGGAGCTTGCGGGAGACGCCCGCCAGGAAGTTGTAGAGGGCCGCCTTCCGCCGCGCGCGGTGCTCGCCGCGCGCGCCGGGGGCGCGCACGTCGTAGACCTCCTCGCCCAGGGCCACCCGCTCGATCTCGTCCCGCAGCACCCGCAGGAAGCCCTCGCGCTGGTCGATCGGCAGCGGCCCCAGGATTCGCGGGATCGCCGTTCGCAAGACGCCGAACTGGGCGCCGGGCGGCAGCTCGAGCAGGTCCTCGGCGACCTCGTCGGCGTTCTCCAGCCCCTCCGGCTCCCAGCCCGAAAGCTCCTCGCTCACGGCCCGTCTCTCGTCCTCGTCCATGGTTGAAAGATACTCACCCCGTCTTATCCCGTCTTATTCACGTTCCGGCTGCTGCGGCGTCCGATTCCGCGCCTCCCGAAGGGGGGCTTGCCACCCCTACAACGACATGGGGGGTGTGCTCGCTCCGTACTTCCTCGCGGGGGGCTTGCCACCCTCCAAACGACTTGGGGGGAGGTGCTTTACGCCCGCCTCGTCGGTCGTCGCTCTCGCTTGCCCTTCTCGGCTCGCGGTCTCGAACGCCTCGCTACGCCGTACCGTGAATAAGACGGGTTGACTTTCCGGGCGGCGAGACCTAACCAGGGGAACGCTCGGAGGTGAGCGCATGCCGCAGCGGCGGACCCCGGTCAGGGGCCGGTATTACGAGGACTTCGTCGTGGGGGAACGCTACCGCCATCACTGGGGGCGGACGATCACCGAGGGCGAGGCCGCGCTCTTCTCGACCTGGACGATGAACGCGAACCCGCTCTACTTCAACCGGGTCTACGCCCGCTCGCTCGGCCACCCGACGGCGCCGGTGAACCCGCTGCTCGCGATGAACGTCGTCTTCGGCCTCTCGGTCGAGGACCTCTCCGAACAGGCCCTCGCGCACCTGGGATACTGGGCGATGCGCTTCCGCGCGCCCGTCTACCCGGGCGACACGCTCTTCTCCGAGTCCGAGGTCCTGGACAAGCGGCCGTCGGAGAGCAAGGCCGACCGTGGCATCGTCCACGTCCGCACCACGGGCCTGAACCAGGACGGGCGGCGCGTCCTCGACTACGAGCGGAGGATCCTGGTGAAGAAGCGCGAGGCCTACGGAGCGAGGAGCTGAATGCTCGACCCGGACCACGTCGCGATCCGCGAGCAGGTCCGCGCGTTCGCGGACCGGGAGATCGCCCCCATCGCCTCGCGGCTCGACAACGAGGGGGCCGAGATCCCGATGGCGGTCGTCGGCCAGCTCGCCGAGCTCGGCTATTTCGGGCTGATCGTCTCCCCCGACCACGGCGGTGCCGGGCTCGACATCCTGTCGATGGCGCTCGTCGCCGAGGAGCTCTCGCGCGCCTGGCTCTCGGTCGGCAGCGTGATGACCCGGATGATCATCACCGCCTCGCTCGTCGAGCAGAACGGCACCGAGGAGCAGAAGCGCCGCTTCCTGCCGAGGCTTTGCCGCGGCGAGTGGCTCGCGGCGGCGGCGTTCACCGAGCCCGACGCCGGCTCGGACGCGGCGGGGGTGAGGCTGCGCGCACAGCGCCGCGGCGACCAGTTCGAGCTGTTCGGCGAGAAGACCTGGTGCACGTTCGCGAACCGCGCCCGGGTGCTGGCGATCACCGCGCGCACCGATCCCGCCGCCGAGAGGCACAAGGGGATCTCGATCCTCCTCGCCGAGAAGGAGCCGGGAGACGGCTTTGCCCCGCCGCGGCTCTCCGGCGGTCCCATCCCGACCATCGGCTACAAGGGGATGAACTCGTACAGCCTCGCCTTCGACGGCTACCCGGTCCCCGCGGAGAACCTGCTCGGCGGCGTCCCCGGGCGGGGCTTCTACCAGCTCATGTCGACCTACGAGATCGCGCGGATCCAGACGGCGGCGCGGGCCGTGGGCGTCGCCCAGGCGGCCTTCGAGGCCGCGCGCGCCTACGCGAAGGAGCGCGTCCAGTTCGGCAGGCCCATCGCCGACTTCCAGGTGATCCGCCACAAGCTCGCGCGCATGGCGACGGACCTCGAGGCCGCCCGGCAGCTCACCTGGCACGCGGCGCGCGCCAAGGACGGCGGCGCCCGCTGCGACCTGGAGGCCGGGATGGCGAAGGCGTTCGCCGCGGAGATGGCCGAGCGGGTGACCGGCGAGGCGCTCCAGATCTTCGGCGGCTATGGCTACAGCCGTGAATTCCCGGCGCAGCGCTACTGGCGCGACGCGCGGGTCTTCCGGATCTTCGAGGGTACGAGCGAGATCCAGTACGACGTGATCGCCAAGAGGTTGCTCGAACGATGATCGACCCACCCGAGGGAGCGCCGGAGGTGGAGCGCGCGGCGGCGCGGATCGCGACCTGGCCCACCACCCGCCGCGACAACTACTTCGAGGACTTCGCGGAGGGCGACGTGATCGTCCACCCGCGCGGCCGGACGATCGGCGAGAGCGAGCAGATGGCGCTCACCAACCTCGTGCTCAACACGGCCCAGCTCCACTTCAACCAGGCGCTCTGCGACGGCGACCCGAAGACCTACTTCGGCGGCCGGCGCGTCGTCTTCGGCGGGCTCGTGCTCGCCTTCGTCTGCGGCCTCGCCTCCGAGGAGACGACGGAGAACGCGCTCGCCGAGCTTTCCTTCGACGAGGGGCGGCACCAGGCGCCGGTCTTCGCGGGCGACACGCTCTTCGCCGAATCGACGGTCCTCGAGAAGCGGCCCGCGGACCGTCCCGACGCGGGCATCGTCAAGTTCCGCCTTCTCGGCAAGAACCAGCGCGGCGAGATCGTCCTCACGATCGACCGCGAGGTCCTCGTCCAGCGCCGCCCCGGAGCCGCCCCGTGACCGACCCGAGCCCCTACCAGCAGCTCGTCATCGCCCGCTCGTTCTCCGTCCGCCGGACGGAGCTGACCTGCCCCGCCCACAGCTTGAAGATGATGGCCAAGGCGGCGGCCTCGACCGCGGACGAGGTGATCCTCGACCTCGAGGACTCCTGCGCGGTGAGCCAGAAGGTCGAGGCGCGCCGGACCCTCGTCGAGGCGCTCCGGACCCTCGACTTCAAGGGGAAGATCCGGGCCTTCCGCCCGAACAACCTCCGGACGCACTACTTCTATCGGGACGTGATCGACGTGGTCGAGCAGGCGGGCGCGAACGTCGACGTGGTCGTGATCCCGAAGGCCCTCGGGCCGGAGGACGTGCTCTTCGCCGATCGGCTGCTCTCCCAGATCGAGGAGGAGGCGGGCCTGCCGCGCGGGCGGATCCGGATCGAGGCGCTCATCGAGAGCGCGGCGGGGCTGCTGAAGGCAGCCGACATCGCCGCCTGCTCGCCGCGGATGGCCGGCCTCATCTTCGGCATCGCCGACTACGCGGGCGACATCGGGGCCAAGGAGCTGACGACCGAGCAGTTCTCCGTCTACCACTACCCGAAGGCCCATACGATCGCCGCCGCGCGCGCCGCCGGGATCGACGTGATCGACAACGTGACCCTCCAGTTCCGCGACCTCGCCCAGTGCCGCAAGGACGCCGAGCAGGCGTCCCGGATGGGCTTCGACGGCAAGTGGGCCATCCACCCGTCACAGGTGGACGTGATCAACGAGGTCTTCACCCCGACGGCGAAGGAGCTCACGCGGGCCCTCGCCCTCATCGAGGCCTACGGGAAGGCGGACGTGGAGGCCGGCCAGGGGGCGATCGTCTTCGGCGACGAGATGGTCGACGCCGCGACGCTGCGCGTGGAGTGGAAGAAGATCGTGGTCGCGAAGCGGGCGGGGCTGGTGGACGAGCACGATCGGCTGGTCGAACCCGCGGTGGAGAGCGCCTGACGGCCCGCCGGGCCCCGGCCGCCGTCGCGGGAGGAGACCGATCGCGTCCGCCGCCTCTAGACCACGGGGTCCCGCCGGTTGACGGGGATTCGCCGGCCCGTTAGAATTCAGCGGTTTTGCCGGGCGGCGGCGACATTCTGGAGACGCGGGGTCTTTCGTGCAGCAGGTCCTCAAGGTTTCGCGCAAGATCGAGTACGCGCTCCGGGCGGTGATCCACCTCGCCGCGATGACGCCGGGCACGGTGGTCCCCTTCCGCGAGATCGCGCGGGCGAGGGAGATCCCGCAGGACTTCCTGGCGAAGATCCTGAAGACGCTGGTCGACGCGGGAATCGTCCGCTCGCTGCGGGGGGCCCGCGGCGGCTATCGGCTCGGCCGCCCGGCGGGCGAGATCTCCGTCCTGGACGTCATCGAGGCCGTGGAGGGGCCGATCCAGATCAATGTCTGCCTGAATCAGACCGGCCGATCGATCTGCGGCCAGTCTCCCGGCTGCACGATGTACGACGTCTGGCGCGACGCGCAGGACAAGATGCTCGAGGTCTACCGCGCGACCAAGGTCGACCGGCTCGTGCGGCCCGCGGATGCCGGAGAGCTCCAACCGCTCCACCTCCCCGCCGCGCGAGCGTAGAGCGCTCACGGCGGCACGTTCACCGCGGTGCAGTGGGCCCGCGGGCCGGCGTCGAACCCGCAGGTCGCGCCGCCGTCGGGGAGCGGCTCTTCCACCTCGCCGAGGCAGACGTCGAAGGTCCCGGCGACATCGGGGGTCAGCCAGGCGAGGCCGCCGTCGCTCGTGAAGCCGGCGTGCGTGGAGGCGGGCGGTGGCGCGAGGCGCCAGACGTACGAGTACAGCGGCGCGTCGTCGCCCGGCGTCGCGGCCAGCAGCGTCGTGACCCCGATGCCGACGCCGCCGTCGAACGCCGGGTAATCGCCGGGCGGCGGAACCCACGACGCCTGCGCCTGGATCACGACGCGCGTGCCGCCGTCGGCCGCGAGGGGGTCGTCGGACTGGAGCGCGAGCTGGGCGGCGGGGTCGTTGAAGCGCCCGTCATCGCGGTAGGTCACCGCGAGCGACAGGCCGCCATCCGGGGGAAGGACGGCGGGCAGCGGTGGGGACGTGACCGAGAAGGTCCCCCCGGGGTCGCCGCCGCTCGCGAACCCCACCGCCGTCACGCGCAGGTCCGCGTTGCCACAGTTGCCGACCGTGAGCGTCGCCTCGGCGGTTCCACAGTACGAGACGGGCGGCAGCAGCAGGGGGTCGGGCGCCGCGCAGAGCGCGCCCGCGGAGTGGGCGGCGAGGATCGCGGAGGCCTGCCCGCTGCCGTTGCTCGCCCGGTAGGAGACGACGAGCTGGTCCCCGAAGACGCCCATCCCGGGCGAGGTGAAGGTCACCGTGCACCGGGCGGTGCTGCCGCCGCCGGCGGCGCCCGGCGGCGCGAGCAGCGTGCCCGCCGGCCAGGCGGATCCGATGGCGAACGGCGGGCCGTCCACCGCCGGCGCGTCGAGCGTGATGGGGAGCCCGCCGGTGTTCGTCACCGTGAACGTCTCCGAGGCGACCTGGCCCGCGGGGACGGCGCCGAAGTCCCAGTAGTCCGGCGTGACGAGGAGGTCCGCCGCGATCCCCTCTCCGGTCAGCTCATAGACGAACGTCCCCGCGGCGCCGCCGGTCGGGATCGAGCTCTCCCGGTCGTCCGTGGTGACGGTCAGGGTGCCGACATCGAAGCCGCCGGCGCTCGCGGGCGAGTAACGAACCAGGAGCGCGAGCGGGGCGCCGGGTTCGACGCGGGCGGGGAGCGCCGGCAGCCCCGGCAGGCTGAAAGGGCTCGCGCCGCCGTCGTCCGCCCCCCCGATCGCGATCCCGGTGACGGTCAGCGGAGGGCAGCCCTCGTCCGAGACGACGAGCGTGTCGTCCTCGTGGGTGCCGACGGCCACCCCTTCCCAGAGGAGGACGTTGCAGCCGGGCGGCCGGGTCACCGCCGCGCCCCGGTATTCGTATCCGCAGGTCGCCGCATAGACGGGGGCGGGGCCGCCGCCGAGCCCGGTCCCGCCGAGGTCGACCGTGGCCGTCCCGTCCTCCGCGTCGCTCTGAACGACGAGCTGGCCGGCCTCGCTCCCCGCCCCGGACGGCGCGAAGGCGAGCGGCAGCGGGACGCTGCTCTCCGGGGCGAGGGTGAAGGGCGCGCGCGGAGGGCTTCCGGAGAAGCCGTTCCCGGTCACCGCGACGGCCGTCACCGCGACCGCGACGGGAGAGACGTTCGCGATGGCGAGCGTCTTCTGGGCCTCCGCGCCCGGACAGGCGCGTCCGAGGTCGTCCGCCTGCCCGGTCACGTCGCTCGTCCCGTCCAGGACCGCGAGCCTCCCCGGCTGGTCCGCCACCCGCGGCTTCCCGCAGCCCGCGAGGATCGCCAGGCCGAGCGCCCAGCGCGTGAAGCCCCTCGAACGCATCCCGCCAAGCTAGGGTCCGCCCGCCGCCGCCCGCCAGCGCCCGGGTGGGCCCCGGTCCGCCGCAAAGGAGCGTCAGCCCGTCTTATTCACGGGACGGCGTAGCGAGACGTTCGAGACCGCAGCCGAGAAGGGCGAGCGAGCAGGCCCTTCGCAGGCGCGGGATCGGGCGCCGCAGCAGCCGGACCGTGAGTAAGACGGGGTCAGGGAGGGGCGGCCCCGTGGCCTCGTGGCCTCGAAGGCCGAGGCGGGAGCGCGGCCCCTCATGGCCGCGGATATTTCGCCAGGAAGTCGCAGCTCCCCTGGTCGCCGCCGTCACAGGCCTTGCTGTAGAGCCCCCACGCGCGAGCGCGATCGGCGGGCACGCCCCGACCCTCCTGATAGAGCGCGCCCAGGTCGTAGCAGCCCCGCGCGTCGTCGCCGTCGCAGCCCTTCTGATAGAACCGCGCCGCCTGTTGGTCGCTTCGCGCGACGCCCCGCCCGCGCTCGTAGAGGACGCCGAGGTCGGTGCAGCCCGGCGCGCTCCCGCCGTCGCAGGCCTTGCCGTAGAGCCGCACCGCTTCGCGCAGGCTGCGCGCGACGCCCGACCCGTGCTCATAATCGAAGGCGAGGTTCGTGCAACCCCAGGCGTCGCCGCCGTCGCAGCCCTTCTGGTCGAGCAGGTACGCCTCGTGGACGTCCCGTGAGACGCCCTGTCCGCTCGCGTAGAGCGCGCCCAGGCTCGTGCAGCCCTGGGCGCTGCCGGCGTCGCAGCCCTTGCGGAACCAGCGCGCCGCCTCGCCGGCGTCCTGGGAGACGCCTTTCCCGTCGAGGTACGCGGCCCCGAGCTGGACGCAGGCCGTCGCGTCGCCCCCCTCGCACGCCTGGCGGGGCGGCGCCGCGCTCCGCGCTGGCGCACGGCGGCGCGCGGTCCTCCTCGGCGGGGCCGCCGGCATGGGCGTCGAGGCCGCGACCGGCCCCAGCGACCGGTCCAGGAAGAGATCGACCACCGGCAGCGAGATCACGTAGCCGATGTTCCCGTCGCCGCCGGCGAACGCCACCGGGACCCCGACGAAGGCGCCGCGCGCGTCGAAGGCGGCGCCGCCCGAGTTGCCATGGTTGATCTTGGCGTCGGTCTTGAGCTGCCAGGGCAGCGAGTGGCCGTTGTAGGCGAGCGGCACGAAGCCGCTGACGACCCCCTTGGTGAAGGTGATGGTCTCTCCGCCGGCCGCGGGATAGCCGAGAATTTCGATGTCGTCCCCCAGGGCGAGGCCGTAGTCCGTGGCCGACCGCTTGAGCGAGACGTACGGGAAGGCGAAGTGCTGGAGGCTCAAGTCCACCACGCGGCCGGTCGCCGCCTCGAACCAATGGGTCGCCCGGATGAGGGCGAGGTCGAGCATCTGGTCGGCGGCGATGATCCGCGTCAGCAGCCCCTGGGCGGGCGGCGTCCTCGTGTCGGGCGTGAGATAGACGACCACCCGGTAATAGCCGGGAGCCTGGATCTCCGGCTGGAGGACGTGCCAGTTGGTCAGGATATCGCCCTGCGCGTCGACGAAGGTCCCCGAACCGGCGGCGATCGGCTGATTCCCGGGATCGAAGATGACGATCTGCACGACCGCCTTGGCGTCGGAGGCGGCGACGTTGAGGGCCTGCGCCGGGTTCGCGATCACGATCCCGGAGGCGCAGCCGAGGAGGAGCAGGGCACGCGGAGGCATCGGCGGATAGTACCTCCCCGCGGCAGAGAACGACAACCAGGTCGATGGGCCCCGCGGGGCCACGATGGACCCCCGAAGGGTGGAGGATGTGGCCGCCATCGCACCACCCGGACGGTGGTTCGAGCGCCCGGTTCGATGCAGCCGTTGATTTCACCATGCGGGCCCGACATGCGGGCCTACGACAACATGCGGGCCCGGCAATTGACCTCCGGCCGTTCCCGCGCCACGCTCCCGGCCGCCATGGCCCTCACACCCCGGACTCGCGGGCTCGCCCTGACCGCCCTCGCGGCGTCGCTCTGGGGACTCTGGCCGCTCTTCCTCCGGCCCGCGGGCGTGCCCGGGACGGCGAGCGCGGCGATCGCGGCGATCCTGATCGCGGTCTGCGGCCTCCCCGCCCAGTGGCGCGGGCGGCGGCGGCGGCGGTCGGTGCGCGGCTGGCTCTGGATGGGGCTCGCGGGGCTGCTCGACGCGGGAAACATGGGTTGCTACTTCACGGCCCTCGCCCGTGGCTCGATCGCCGCCGCGGTCCTCTCCCACTACCTCGCGCCGGTCCTCGCCCCGCCGCTCTCGCGCCTCCTCATCGGCGAGCGGATCTCGCCGCGCACGCCGGTCGCGGCCGGCGCGGGCCTCGCGGGCCTCCTGCTCGTCCTCTGGCCCGCCCCGGGAGGCGGTCCGGTCCTCGCCGCCGCGCTCTTCGGGGCGGCGAGCGCGCTGTTCTACGGGGCGCTCTTCCCGGCCGGCAGGCGCCTCACCCGCGAGTTCGATCCGTGGGAGGTGCAGAGCTACCACGCGTATGTCACGGCCGCGGCGCTGCTCGTGCTGGCCCCGCCGCCCCCGATCTCGGTCCACTCCCTGGGCCTCGTCGTCGCGGGCTCGCTCTTGTGCGCGGTCTTCGCCGGGCTCCTCTTCTACCGCGGCCTCGCCCTGGCGCCCGCCGGGCAGGTCGCGGTGCTCACCTACCTCGAGCCGCTCGGCGCGACGGCGCTCGGCGCGGCGATCTTCCACGAGCCGGTCGGCCCCTGGGCCGCCCTCGGCGCGCTCCTCGTCGTGGGGGGCGGGGCCTACCTCGCCCTCGAACGCCCGCCGCTCTCCTCCGCCGCGGCGTGAGACGAGTTGGCGCGCCGGGCCCACCGGCTTCACCTTTAGCCGCATGGCGAGAGGCGAGGAGAGGTCTCCAGGGCCCGTGCTGCCGCTCCTGCCCCTGCGCGACGCCGTCGCGCTGCCCATGGCGCTCCTGCCCATCTCGATCAGCCAGGACCGCTCCGTCCGGCTGATCGAGGCGCTGGGGACCGAAGCGCCGCCCGTGCTCGTCCTCGCCCTCCAGCGCAGCGCGGAGGCGCCGGCCCAGACCCGCGCCGACCTCTTCGACGTCGCGACGACCGCCCGCGTCCACCAGGTGATCCGCGGGCCGGAGGGGGAAGGGTTGATCATCCAGGGGATCGAACGGGTGCGGATCGGCGATCTCACGCAGACCACGCCGTTCTTGGCGGTCAACGTCGCCCGCGCCCCCGAGACCGAGGACGCGGGGACGGATGTGGACGCGCTCGTCGCGACGGTCCGCTCCCTCTTCGAACGGCTGGTCTCGGTCTCCGCCGACCTGCCCGACGCGCTCGCGGTCATGGCCCACGGCCTCACCCGGCCGCTGCAGCTCGCCTATTTCGTGGCGGCCGGGACGCCCATGGAGGCCCGTGAGCGGCAGGAGATCCTCGAGGCGGACGCGGCGAGCGACAAGCTGCGGCGGCTCGTCGTCCTCCTCCAGCACGCGCTCGCCGTCCACGACCTGGAGGCGAAGATCACCTCCGAGACGCAGGAGCACATGAACCGCGCGCAGCGCGAGTTCTTCCTGCGCCAGCAGATGAGGTCGATCCAGAAGGAGCTGGGCGAGGCGGAGGAGGGGTCCGACGCGCCGCGCCTGAAGAAGAAGCTCGCCGGGACCGCGCTCTCCGCCGAGGCCAACGCCGAGGCCGGGCGCGAGCTGTCGCGGCTCGGCCCCATGGCCCCGGGCTCGCCCGAGTACGGGATGATCGTCTCCTGGCTCGACTGGCTGCTCGATCTGCCCTGGGGCAGGCGGACGGGCGGGGCCCTCGACGTTGCGCGGGCGCGCGCGGTCCTCGACGAAGACCACTACGACCTGGACAAGATCAAGGAGCGGCTGCTCGACCACCTGGCCGTGCGCAAGCTGCGGGCGGATCGGGCGGAGGAGGCCGGCTCTGACGGCCAACGGGCGGAGGCCGAGGCAGGCGGCCGAAGCCTTCCCCTGGAGGGTGGGCCGGCCGAACGGGAGCCGATCCTCTGCTTCGTCGGGCCGCCGGGCACGGGCAAGACCTCGCTCGGCCAGTCGATCGCCCGCGCCATGGGCCGTCGCTTCGCCCGGGCCTCGCTCGGCGGCGTCCACGACGAGTCGGAGATCCGCGGTCACCGGCGCACCTACATCGGCGCGCTGCCCGGCCGGATCGTCCAGACGCTCCGCCGCGCGGGCGCCGCCGATCCGGTCCTGATGCTCGACGAGGTGGACAAGCTCTCCGCGAGCTTCCAGGGCGATCCCGCCGCGGCGCTCCTCGAGGTCCTCGACCCGGCGGAGAACCAGGCGTTCGTGGACACCTACCTGGGCGTCGCCTTCGACCTCTCGCGCGTCCTCTTCATCTGCACGGCGAACACGGTCGAGACGATCCCCCCACCGCTGCTCGACCGGATGGAGGTCCTGTCGCTCTCGTCCTACACCACGGCCGAGAAGCTGGAGATCGGCCGCCGCTTCCTCCTGCCGCGCCAGCTCCAGGCGAACGGGCTGCGCCCGGAGGAGCTCGAGCTCCCCGCCGAGACGATGCGCGCGATCATCGACGGCTGGACGCACGAGGCCGGTGTGCGCGCGCTGGAGCGCGAGCTGTCGGCGGTCGCGCGCAAGGCAGCGCGCCGGATCGGCGAAGGGGCGGCGGCGCCGATCCGCGTCGCGCCGCGGGATCTCCCGCTGCTGCTCGGGCCGCAGCGCTTCTTTGCGGAGCTGGCCGAGCGGATGGACCGGCCGGGCGTCGCGACGGGGCTCGCCTGGACCCCGGTCGGCGGCGAGATCCTCTTCGTCGAGGCGGCGGCGATGCCGGGCAAGGAAGGGCTCATCCTGACCGGGATGCTCGGCGAGGTCATGCGGGAGTCGGCGCAGGCGGCGCTCTCGCTCCTGCGTTCGAGCGCGGCGGCGCTGGGGATGCCGGAGGACGTCTTCCGCCGCAAGCAGGTCCACGTCCACGTCCCCGCGGGGGCGATCCCGAAGGACGGCCCGTCGGCGGGGGTCGCCATCCTGGCCGCGCTCGCCTCGCTCGCGAGCGGCAGGCGCTGCGCGGCCGACGCCGCCATGACCGGGGAGATCACGCTGCGGGGCAAGGTCCTGCCCGTGGGCGGCATCAAGGAGAAGGCCCTCGCCGCCTGGCGCGCGGGGGTGCGGACCCTGGTGCTGCCGCGACGCAACGAGGCCGCGCTGGAGGAGCTGCCCAAGGAGGTGCGCGACGGCCTCCGCTTCGTCTTCGTCGGATCGGCCGAGGAGGCGCTGCGCGAGGTGCTCGAGCCGGCGCGGGCCGCGGCGCCGTGGGGCGAGCTTCCAGCGCGGCAGGCCGGACCGCCGATGTGAGGCTCCGCTCGCGCCCCCGGCCGGACCGACGGCCCGGGATCGTCGCGCGCGCGAGCCGCTGGACCAACGAGCCACGAGAGGCGCCGGCGCGGCAATCCCGGCGGCGCGGCGAACGGGTCCGAGGGTCGGGTGGACAGAGCTCCGAGCATCCGCTAAGAATTGCGCCAGCTCGTCCATTCGGAGGACTTCCATGCGTGGGGCCGGTTATCTGCTTGGCGCTTGTGCCGTGGCGTTTCTCGCCACGGCCTGCTGCGTGACGCCCGTCATCAACGACGGCGGCGTCACCGTCACGGACGGCGGCGCGCCCGATGGCGGTGATGCCGGCGCCTGCACGCCGGCTTGCGCCGGGAAGTGCTCGGGCGCCTCCGATGGCTGCGGCGGCTACTGTCCCCCGCCGGGCTCCTGCGCGGGCTGCTGTGACTCGACCGGCGCGTGCCAGAGCGGCAAGACGACGGCGGCCTGCGGAGCGGCCGGGGGGACATGCACGGCGTGCCCCGGGAACGAGAGCTGCTCGCAGGGAGCGTGCACGGCGATCTGCAAGGCCGACTGCGCTGGCAAGTGCGCCGGCGCGGACGACGGCTGCGGCGGGACGTGCGCGACCGGGAGCTGCACCGGCTGCTGCGATTCGAACCACGCCTGCCAGCCCGGAACGACGCTCCAGGCGTGCGGCGAGGGCGGCGGCGCCTGCCAGTCATGCCCCGCGAACGGGGCCTGCCAGAGCGGGCTTTGCTGCACGAAGGCCGCGGCCCCGGCCTGCTCGACCGCGCCGACCTCGGACAACTGCGGCGGGACGTACCCGGCCACCTGCACGGCGGCCGACGGCGGCGAGGCGCCGGCCTGCTGCGGCAGCTCCTGCTGCCCCATCGAGGCCTGCCTCGGAGGCGCCACCTGCTGCCCGGCGGGCCAAGAGGCGTACAACGGCGCCTGCTGCACCCCGGATTGCGTGAACAAGTGCGCCGGCGCAGACGACGGCTGCGGTCACACCTGCCCGGTGGATGGCTGCCCGGGCTGCTGCACCGCCGACGCGGGGTGCCAGGTGGGTACGACGGACACGTTGTGCGGCAACGGCGGCGTCGCCTGTGCGGCGTGCAGCTCGCCCGACTACTGCGGAACGCCGGCGATCGCCCCGGACGGGGGCGAGTTCGTCGGTCCGGACGGAGGCCCGGCCTTCGGCCCGTACACCTGCTGCACGCCGAGCTGCGCCGGCAAGTGCCAGGGCGCCCCGGACGAGTGCGGCGGCCTCTGCCCGCAAGACCTCTGCCAGGGGTGCTGCGAGGGGACGACCTGCGTCGCGGTCGCGAGCGAGGACGGCGGGATGTGCGGGAGTGGCGGAGCGGCGTGCCAGAACTGTGGCGGCGCGCAGTGCCTCCCGAACGGTAGCTGCGCGCCCTGCGTGGCGAACACGACCCGGGCCGTCGGGTGCGGCGACTGCGGGACCCAGAACCAGTTCTGCAACGGCACCGATTGGCAGAGCCTTGGCGGCTGTACGAACTACGCGGCCTGCTCTTCGGGCCAGTGCTGCGACCCGGCCAGCAACACTTGCCAGGGGACGGCGACGGCCGCCTGCGGGACCAGCGGGGCTTGCCAGAACTGCGGCACGGTCAGCGCGAACGACGTCTGCGGACCCAATCAGGAGTGCTGCCCCAAGGCTGGCACCTCAGTCAGTACCGGTTGGGGGGCGACCTGCGCCGGCAATCACTGTTGCGACAACGGCAGCGACTGCGGGTGCCACGTGCTGCTCTCGAATCCCCTGTTGGGGAATTACAATTCCTGCTCCTGCTGCCTGCCCAGGGGCTCTTTCGTGGGGATCTCCTGCGGCAACAACAACGGCGGCTGTTGTCCTGGTACGACCTGCGGGTGCGCGTTGCACTGCTCCCCCCACGGCCCATGCTTCATTAGCTGTAGCTGCAATTGATCGGCGACCGTCGGCTCACCCCGGGGAGCTGACGGCCGGCGCCGCGGCGGGAGGTCGAAGCGGGCGGCGCCCTCCGCGCGGCCCCGCTGCTCGCCGTGAGGAGAGACCGGGTCAGAACCTCGGGATGCGCCGGTCGTCGGCGACGAGGTGGTGGAAGACCGCCATCTCGGCCATCCGCGAGAAGCTCCGGTCGCCGATCCGCCGCTGGAGGTCGTCCTCGGCGAGCTGGCCGCGGGCGAGGGCCGCCGGATCGCCGAAGCCCGCCGGCGCGGCTCGTTCGGCGCGGAGGGAGACGCCGCAGTTGGTCGAGAAGAGCGTCGTCCGATCGGCGTTGTAGCGGCGTCCGAGCAGCTCGTCGAGCGTTGCGAGCTCCCATTCGGTGCCCCGGCCCTTGCCGATCTCGTCGATCGCGAGCACCTCCACGTCGGCGAGCGGGGCGAGGGCGGCGAGCGCCGAGACGTTGCGGTTGAACGCCTCCTTGATCTCCGAGAAGAGGAACGAGATCTCGACGAACCGGCAGGCCACCCCCTTCTCCAGGGTCAGGTGCTGGAGCGTCGCGCAGAGGAGGTGGGTCTTGCCGGTGCCCGGCTTTCCCCAGAGGCAGAACCCCTTGCGGCTGAGCGGGTACGACTGCGCGAACCCCTGCACGCGGGCGAGCACGTCGGCCTGGCCGGCGTCGTAGGCGCGGAACGTCGAGAGCCCCTTCTCGCAGAAGTGGCGCGGAACCCCGGCCGCGTTGTAGAGGGCGACCCGGCGGGCGAGGTCGCGGCAGGAGCAGGGCGAGGCGTGGAGGGCGCCGTCCCGGTCGCGGACGACGCGGCCCGAACCGCCGCAGAGCGGGCAGGGGCTGCGGCAGAGGCAGACCTCGGCGGCCGCGCGGTCGCCGCGGGCGGCGAAGACGTGGCCGCGGTCGAGGCAGCGGGCACAGGTGGGGGCAGGGGCAATCATGGGAGGTCGAGCTTACCGTGTTCCAGGGCCGCCGTGGTGAGCGCCGCGCGGAACGCCTCCCGCCGGGCGAGGCGCGTCGCGCCCGACCTCGCCGGCCGGGCCGCGCGGAAGAGATCCCGCCGCTCGTGCCCGGGGAGCGCCGCGAGGTAGGCGGCGGCCGCCGCCGGCCGCGGATCCTCCCCCATGCAGAGTGCGCGGTACGCCGCCCTCCATCCCGCCGACGCGGGGGAGCCGGCCGCCTCTCGCGCGTTCGCGAGCAGCAGGTCCAGGACCGCGGGCGCCGGCACCGGCCCGCTCCCGCGCACCGCCCCGGCGCGGAAGCGCCGGACCTCCGCCTCGATGGAGCGCTTGCAGGCGCGAAGCGAGAGGTGCGGCGTCCGCTCCTTCCCGTTGCGCCGCCGGACATCGAAGGCCCGCTCGACCCCGCGGCAGATCACCTCGAACGGGACCCCCTCGCCCTCGTACCGGCGGACCAGGTCGACGTCGAGGGGCGAGAGCCCCGTGCCCGCGCCCTTCTGCGCGAGGAAGAACTCGGCCACGTAATCGAGGTAGCCGATCTCGTCGGCGGGGAGCAGGCTCACGGGGCTCGGTCCGCGTTTACAGGGGAAGGGGATCGCCAGGGGAGCAGGGACGGGTCGATGGATCTCCCCCTTTCGAGGATCGTCGCGTGGCGCGAGAGCTCTCCGGCGAGAAAGGGAGGGGCGATGCCTGCCTCGGGTCTTCGCTTCCTGGCTTCATGATCTTCCGCGGGCCGTGGGGAGAGGCGATCACTCCATCAACGCGTCGAAGACCTCTTCAGCCGTCTGGTAGCGCTCCTCGGGGGGCTTGCGCAGAAGCCGGTGGGCGACGAGCGCGAGCGTGTAGTCGACCCCGGGGTTCACCGAGCCGAGCGGCGGCGGATCGGTCTCGAGGATCCGCTGCCACAGCTCCTGCGGCGTGCGGGCGTCGTACGGAGGACGGCCGGCGAGCAGCTCGTAGAGCATGACGCCCAGGGAGTAGAGATCGGCGCGTGCGTCGAGCCCCTCCCCGAGGGCCTGTTCCGGCGCCATGTACCGGTACGTGCCCACGATGCGCCGTGCCTCGGTGACCTGGGACTCGGCGGCGAGGAACTTCGCGAGGCCGAAGTCCATGAGCTTGACCCGCCGGTCCTCGGTGACGAGGACGTTCTGCGGCTTCAGGTCGCGGTGGACGAGCCCCCGACCGTGGATGTACGAGAGCGCCGAGCAGAGCTGCTGGGCCGCGTCCTTGAGCCGGGCGATCCGCTCGGCGCGGTTGAGGGCGCCGAGGTCCGGGGTGCGCGGCGGGGCCTCGACGGGCGGGGGTGGGGGCACGGGCGGCGGCGGCCCCGCGTCGTCGCCGGACATCGAGAGGTCATCGGTGTCCGGCTCGTCCGCCAGCTCCGCGAAGGCGTGCAGCGCCGCGACGCCGAGCCCCTCCGGGGAGACGAAGGCGCCGCTGTCGGTCGCCGGCTCGCGGCTCCAGGCGTCGAGCCCGAAGGGAGCGGACGTGCCGCCCTCGTCGGAGCGCGGGCCCGCGGCCCGGGGACCGCCCTCGTCGCTCCACGGCTCGACCGCCGCGAACCGCTCCTGCGACGAGGAGATCAGCTCGCGGAACAGGTCGTGGCCGTCCTCGGCGCCGGAGAGGTCGACGGAGAGCCACGACTTCAGGTCCAGTCCGTCCACCAGCTCCATCGCGAGGTAGGGGTAGCCCTCGTGGACGCCGGTGTCGAAGACCCGGACGACGTTGGGGTGGTTCAGCTCGGCGAGCGCCTCGAACTCGCGGGCCAGGCGCAGGGCCGCCTTGCGCTGGAGCGCGGCGCCGGTCGAAAGGAGTTTGAGCGCGACCGGGTCTCCGGTTCGCCGATCGACCGCGCGGTAGACGGTGCCGATCCCCCCCCGGCCGAGCGTCGCCTCGATCCGGTACGGCCCGATCCTTCTGGGAGGCACGAGTGGGGA
Source organism: Myxococcales bacterium (assembly GCA_021807105.1). Taxonomy (GTDB): domain Bacteria; phylum Myxococcota; class Myxococcia; order Myxococcales; family JAKAPL01; genus JAKAPL01. The sequence continues at coordinate 22,213 of JAKAPL010000036.1, forward strand.
GCATACTCTGTCGGCGACCGGACTGGAAAAGGGGCGGTCCGGGGTGCTACACCCACGCGGAAACGAGCGCCCATAGCTCAGCCGGATAGAGCGTCGGGCTTCGAACCCGAAGGCCGCAGGTTCAAGTCCTGCTGGGCGCGCCCGAGAGGGGGCTGATCGAGCCGTTGAATCATCGTCGGAAGGGACGGCTGGAGCGGCGCGGCGGCAGAGGCCGGGGAGCCGGTCCTGGGTGGCCGCGCCAACGCAGTCGGGCAGGCGGTGGCGAACATCCGAATCCCCCCTGCCTGCGAAGGCGGGCGGTCGCGGGCTAGGAGACTGGTGTCCCATGGCTGCTTACTGCGAAAGCCGAACCCTTCGCTGCGATGGGCGGCCTCGTCGCTTCGCCGCTCAACGTAACGCAAAGACTACGTTCCCGCTGCTAGCCCCTCGGGTGCCCGTCTCGTCTTGGTCTCGGCTTTCTCGCGACGGCACCCATTTCACACCAGCCTCCTGGACGGCGCCGGCAGCCCGTGGTGCCTTGAACTCGACAGGGCGAGCGTCTCCTGGTGGAATCGGCCGGCGGCACGGTCTCGAAGCCGACCCCGACTTTCCGCCGCCGCTGCCGGCGGCACCTCGGCCCAGAAGGGCCTGGAGTCTCGCATGATGAAGAGCCGAAGCGCTGTCGCCGCACTCGCCCTTGCCGGATGTTCCGGCGCACAACTCCAGTCGGTCGCGTTGGACGGCGGCGTCGATGGCGGCCCCACCGCCACGATCCCTGACGGCTCCCGCTGCCCGGCCGGCAGGACCCTCTGCCCGACCGACGCGGGCAGCCTCTGCGTGGATCTCGCGAGCGACCCGTTCCATTGCGGCCTCTGCAACGAGTTCTGCCCCCGGGGGCAGGCTTGCGAGGATGGCCAGTGCGGGAGCTGCCCCCAGGGTGAGAGCGTGGTGGACGGTGCCTGTGCTCTGCCCTCGCCTCCGGACGGTGGTCTCGAGGATGCGGGTTTCGACGCGGGCACCCTGGACGCCGGTGTGGACGGCGGATTCGAGGACGGTGGTCTTGAGGACGGCGGCCTCGACGCCGGGGCGTCAGACTCGGGCCCCCAGGCGATGGACTGCGCCGATGCAGGCGGTCTGTTGGATGGCGGCACCTGCGTGTTCGACTGCAGCACGCCGGATTCGTGCAAGCACATCGTCTGCCCCGCCGGCCTTCCTTGCGAGGTCGATTGCTCCGGGGCCCAGTCGTGCATCGACAACGATACGATCGACTGCAGCCACGCGAGCTCCTGCGCGATCGAGTGCTCCGGGACCCAGTCGTGCGAGGTGAACACGGTCATCACCTGCGGCGTGGCCAGACCCTGCGACGTCGTCTGCTCCGGTACCCAGTCCTGCCAGAACAACGTGGTGGTGCACGCCGACGCGGGCGGCAGCACGATCTGCTGCTCCGGGATCCAGTCCTGTGACAACAACGGGTCGGCGATGTGCGACGGGGCGCCCTGCGCGCTCTCCTGCTCCGGGACCCAGGCGTGCAGCGGCACGACCTGCGCCGCACCGGACTGCACGCCCGGCGCCTCGATCTGCCCCTAACGGTGGAGGGCCGCTGGCCACGATCCCCGATCGGGCCCTCGAGTCCCCCCCCGGTTAGAGCCAGGCTGCAGCGCTCCGGGGGCGGCGTGTCGTGGGCTCTCGCGCGGGACCCTCGCCTACGGTAGAACCGCCCGCGTGATCCGGATCTTCAACACCCTCACCGGGCAGAAGGAAGACTTCTCGCCGCTCGCGCCGCCGTCCGTGGGCATCTACGTCTGCGGGCCGACGGTCTACGACATGAGCCACATCGGCCACGCGCGGGCGTACGTGGCCTTCGACGTGGTCGTGCGCCACCTCCGGCACCGGGGCTTCCGGGTCCGCTACGTGCGCAACTACACCGACCTCGACGACAAGATTATCCAGCGCGCCGCCGAGCTGGGACGGCCGCCGGCCGAGGTGAGCGAGAGGTTCATCCGCGAGTACCAGATCGACATGGCCACACTCGGGGTCGCGCGGGCCGACGTGGAGCCCAAGGTCACCGGCCACGTCCCCGAGATCGTGGCGCTCATCGGGGAGCTCGTCGCGAACGGTCACGCTTACGCGGCGGCGGGCGATGTCTACTACTCGGTCCGCAGCTTCCCCGGCTACGGCAAGCTCTCGGGCCGGCGGCTCGCGGACATGAAGGCGGGCGCGCGGGTCGAGCCCGGCGAGCAGAAGCGCGACCCGATGGACTTCGCGCTCTGGAAAGGCGCGAAGCCCGGCGAGCCCGCCTGGCCGTCGCCGTGGGGGCCGGGCCGGCCGGGCTGGCACATCGAGTGCTCGGCGATGTCCGCGAAGTATCTGGGCACCACGTTCGACATCCACGCGGGCGGCAAGGACCTCGTCTTCCCCCACCACGAGAACGAGATCGCCCAGAGCGAAGGGGCGACCGGCCAGCCGCTCGCGAAGGTCTGGATGCACAACGGGTTCGTGACGCTGGACTCGGAGAAGATGTCGAAGTCGCTCGGCAACTTCTTCACCATCCGGGAGATCACGGCGAAGTTTTCGCCGGAGGCGCTGCGGTTGTTCCTCCTCGGCACCCATTACCGGAGCCCGATCAACTTCTCGGACCAGGGGCTCGCGGAGGCCGAGAAGCGGCTCGACTATTTCTACGAGACGCTCGCGAAGGCGGACGCGCTCGCCGCGGGGACGGCGCCGGTGGCCTCCCCCGAAGCCGCCGCCCTCCTTTCGGCCGTTGGCGCCGCCCTCGACGACGACTTCAATACGCCCGAGGCGCTCGCCGCGCTCGCCGGGCCGTTCGCGAGGCTCAACGAGCTGTCCGAGAAGCCGGGGAAGGGCCCGACGCGGGCGGCGAGCGCGGCCGCCGCCGCGGCCCTCGCCGCCGCGCTGCGCGAGGCCGGCGCGGTCCTCGGCATCGTCCAGCGGCCCCCCGTGGACTACCTCGCGCAGCGGCGCGCCCACCTCGCCGCCCGGCGGGGCGTCGATCCGGCGAAGGTCGATGCGCTCGTCGGCGCGCGGACCGAGGCACGCAAGGGGAAGGACTTCGCCCGCGCGGACGCGATCCGCGACGAGCTGCTCGCCCTCGGGGTCGAGATCATGGATGGCCCCCGAGGGACCACCTGGAAGATCGTGGGCTAGGCGGCTGGTGTCAACCCGTCTTATTCACGGTACGGCGTAGCGAGGCGTTCGAGCCCTTCGGGAGGCGCGGGATCGGACGCCGCAGCAGCCGGACCGTGAATAAGACGGGCTTAGGTCTCGGCGCTCTCGCGACGGCGCCCATTTCACATTAGCCTCCTAGTCCGCCTCGATGCCCGCGGCGGGCTCGGGGTGGGCGCCGTCGCAGCTCGCCCTGCTCATCCGCCGCGTGTTGAACGCCCAGCCGATCCCGCCGGCGGGATCGACCAGGATGACGCCCGCCTCGCCGCGCGTCCGGCGCGAAAGCTCCCCCACCGCGATCCGGGCCGCCTCCATCGCGCCGTGGCCGGCCCGGAGAAGCTCGACCGCCCGGCGGGTGAGGCCGACCTTGAGGATCGCCTCGCCCTGGCCGGTCGCCGAGGCCGCCCCGCCGAGGTCGTCGGCGAAGGTGCCGGCCCCGATGATCGGCGTGTCCCCGATCCGTCCGGGGAACTTGAAGAGGAGACCTCCGGTGGAGGTCGCCGCGGCGACATGGCCGGACGCGTCCGCCGCGGCCGCCCCCACGGTTCCGTGGACCACCGCCGGGGCGGGGGCCGCCGCCTTCCGCCGCTCGCGCTCCTCGATCCATCGCGCCCGCTGCCGTTCGGTCACGAGGACGCCGGGGCCGACGGACGCGAGCCCGCGGCCGAGCGCGAAGCGGCGCGCGCCCTCGCCGGCGAGCAGGACGTGCGTCCCCTCGCGGCGGATCTCCTCGGCGACGAGGACCGGATTCGCGAAGCCCGAGAGCGCGCCGACCGCGCCCGCCGAGAGATCCTCGCCCCACATGACCGCGGCGTCGTTCTCGACGGTCCCCTCGGCGGTGAGCACGCTGCCGGTCCCGGCGTTGAACCGCGGATCGTCCTCCAAGTGGCGGACGGCGGCGAGGACCGCACAGAGCGCCGATTCACCGGCGGCGAGCTTGCGGAAGCCTTCGGCCGCGGCGAGCCGGACGCCCTCGATCGCCTCGGGCACGGTGTCGTCGCCATAGATACCCGCCCCCCCGTGGACCACGATGGCCGGTAGCCTCGTCTTGTTCACGGGACGGCGTAGCGAGGCGTTCGAGACCGAAGCCGAGAAGGGCGAGCGAGAGCGACGACCGGTGATGCGTGCTGAACCCCCCCGCGGGAGGGGGGCTTCAGAACGGCTTTCACGGGCGCGGGAGCGGAGGTCGCAGCAGCCGGACCGTGAACGAGACGGGGTAACATGGGGGCCGCCAGGCTATCACGGTTCGTGTTATAGAGCAGCCCCATGGCGGCGCGTGGCCGGTTCGTGGTCATCGAGGGGCTCGACGGCGCCGGGACGACCACGCAGGCCGCGGAGTTGGGGAAGCGCCTCTCGGGGCGCGGGATCGTGGTCCTCGCCACCGCCGAGCCGAGCCGCGGTCCCGTCGGCGCACTCATCCGCGCGGTGCTCGACCGGCGCCTCTCCGGCGGGGGAGGACGGCCGTTCGACCGCGGCGCGCTCGCCCTCCTCTTCGCCGCCGACCGGCTCGACCACGTCGCCTCGGAGATCGTCCCGGCGCTCGCGGACGGCCGGTGGGTGGTGAGCGACCGGTACACGCCCTCCTCCCTCGCGTATCAGACGCTCGACCTTCCCCTCGACTTCGTCGCCGCGATCAACGCCCGCGCGCCACGGCCCGACGTGACGTTCCTCCTCGACGTCCCGCCGGCGATCGCGCTGCGCCGCCGTCGCCACGAGCGGCCGGAGGCTGACCTGTTCGAGACGCTGGATCTCCAGCGTCGCGTGGCGGCGAACTACCGCAAGCTGCTTCGCGCCCGCCGGCTCGGCGGCCCGGTCGTGGTGGTCGACGGGACGGCCGGCGTCTCCGACGTCGCGGACCGGATCGAGCGCGAGGTCGTCCGCCGCTTCGCCCCTCGGAGCAGGGAGGCGTAGATGGGCGGCGATCTCTCGGCGGGCCTCGCCATCATCGGCAACGAGATCCTCTCGGCGAAGGTCGTGGACGAGAATGGCCCGTTCCTGCTCGGCCGGCTGCGCGCGCTGGGCGTGGAAGTCCGGCGGCAGCTCACGGTCGCCGACGAGATCGACGAGATCGTCTGGGCCATCGGTTCGCTGCGCGGCTCCGCCGACTGGGTGCTCACGACCGGCGGGGTCGGCCCCACCCACGACGACGTGACGATCGCCGGGGTCGCCCGCGCGCTCGGCCGGAAGGTCGTCCGCTCGCCGGAGCTGTCGGGCCTCGTCCTCTCCCACTTCGGCCCGCGCGTCGAGGAGGCGGCCTACCGCCTCGCCGACGTGCCCGAGGGCGCCGAGCTCCTCTTCCAGCCGGGCATCCCCTTCCCCGTCCCGCTGGTGGACCGGGTGGCGCTGCTCCCCGGCGTCCCGCAGCTCTGCCGCCTTCAGTTCGAGGCGCTGGCGCCGAGGCTCCACGGCCGCCCGTTCACCCTGCGCGTCGTCTTCGTGAGCGCGGGCGAGCCGGCCATCGCCGCGGCGCTCGGCGCGGTCGCGGCCGACCACCCGGCGGTGGCGATCGGCAGCTACCCGCGCTTCGATCGCGGCGCGGACCACCGGGTGAAGCTCACCCTCGAATCGCGCGACGGCGCGGCGGTCACCGCCGCGCTCACGGACCTGCTCGCGCGCCTGCCGCCGGGCTGCGTGCTGCGGCAGGAGTAGGCGGGCCTCCCGGCCGGGCACCCGCGGGCCGGGAGCGCGTGCCCGGGGGCGGGCCGCGCTTACCTCGAGATCTCGGCCCAGCGCTCCTTCAGCTCGGCGGGCGTCCACATGCCGTCGTCGCGGGTGACGCCGTCGGTCTCCTCCATCCGGTACTGGAAGACCTTGCGGCCCTGCACGCCCACGATCTGGCCGGTCAGATCGGCGGCGAGGTCGCTCGCCAGGAAGGCGGCGACCGGGCTGATGAACTGCGGGCCCAGGTCGGCCGTCGAGACGCCGGCCATCATGGGCAGGTCCTCGGTCATCCGGGTGACCGCGACCGGCGCGACGGCGTTGACCGTCACCCGCATCTTCGCGAACTCCAGCGCCGCGATCCGAGTCAGCGAGTAGATGCCGCCCTTCGCCGCGCCGTAGTTCCCCTGGCCGAAGTTCCCGATGAGGCCGGAGAGGCTCGTGGTGTTGACGATCCGGCCGCCGGCGCCTTGGACCTTCATCTGCCGCGCGACGGCCTGCATGCAGAAGAACGTCCCCTTGAGATGCACGTCCAGGACGACGTTCAGATCCTGATCGCTCATGTTGACGATCGTCCGGTCGCGCAGGATCCCGGCGTTGTTGACCAGGATGTCGACCCGGCCGTACTTCGCGAGCGCGCTCCAGAGGATGCCGTCAGCGCCCTCGCGGGTCGCCACGCTGTCGTAGTTCGCGACCGCCTCGCCGCCCGCCGCCTTGATGTCCGCGACGGTCTTGTCCGCGGCCTCGCCGCCGCGGCCGCCGCCGTGCCGATCGCCGCCGAGGTCGTTGACGACGACCTTGGCCCCCTCGCGCGCGAAGTAGAGCGCGTGCTCGCGGCCGATGCCGGCGCCCGCGCCCGTGATGATCGCGACCTTGCCCTCGAGTAGCTTTGCCATGTGCGCTCCTCCGGTGAAGAAAGACGCGCGCACGCTACCCGAGGACGGGCGGGTAAGCAACAGGAAAGGGCCACGGGCGTGACACCCGTGGCCCCTCCCCGCCTACTTCTTCGTCGGCTTGCCGGCCTGCGCCCGGACCTTCTGGGCACAGCTCGGGCAGAGGGTCTGGTTGCCGACCTTCACCGCCCGCTGCTCCTCGATCGTCGCTCCGCACATCTCGCATCGTACCTGGGCCATGGTGGCGCCTCCTCTGTCGCGAGAGGATGCGCACGGCGCGGGCGGCTTTCAACCCGCCTCATTCAGGGGCCGGCCGACGGCGTCCGAAGCCGCGCCTGCGAGGGGGAGGCTGAGCCTCCTTGCGACGAGCGGGGGGAGGGATTTCGGTACGCCTCGGCGGTCGTCGCCCTCGCCTGCCCTTCTCGGCTGCGGTTGCGAACGCCTCGCTACGCCCGTCCCCTGGATGAGGCGGGTTCGAGGCTCACCCGATCGTGTAGAGGAGCGCGCGATCCTCTGGGGTCAGATCGTACAGCGCGCAGGCCGCGTCGTCGCTCGCGGGCACCGCCCCTCCGGGTGGCAGCCGCATGGGCAGAGAGGCGAGCTGCCCGGTCCGGACATAGGGGAAGATCCGGTCGTCGGCCCCGAAGCTCGCCCGCCACCAGAAGGTCACGAGCCGGGAGTTGAGCATCGCCGCGAGCGCGTCGGGGTTCACCCCTTCCGCCGGATGGAGGCAATAGAGCGTGTTGAGCGCGAAGGCCCCGCTCCGGTCGACCGCGGCGACGATGCGGTCGGCGACCCGACGGACGAGGATCTTTGCCGGCGTCTCGTAGAGCGCCCGGTCCTTGAGGCGGTGCGCGGGCAGCGCGCCGGGATCGAGGAAGAGCGACGGCGGAGCGACGGTCCCGGGCTTCACGTCGCGGCCGGAGAGGACAGGGAGGCGCCCCTGCGGAGAGTTCGAGAGCGCCGGGTCGCGGCGGCCCGCCTCGATGCCCCGTGTGAGACGGGTGAGCCGCGCCGACAGCGGCGGCGCGTCCAACGCGATCTTCGCCCGGAGCGCGAGGACGCCGGGCTCGGCCCGCAAGGGGAGCCGCAGCGCGGGGAGGGCGGACCACTCCGCCCGCTCGACCCTCCCATGATCGCCGCCCGCGGCGTCGGTCAGCCGCACCGGCCCCGCCGGCTCGCCCCCGGCGAGCCTCCTCCCGACGAGCCCGACGACCTCGACCGCCGCGCCGGGGAACGGCGTGCCGAGGTCGACGACCTCCTCGGGGGGCGCCCGCGTGAACAGGAGAGCGCGCGCGGCCGCGTGCTCGCCGTTGCCGAGGATCTGCCGCGGCAGCACGAGCGCGTAACGCCCCCCGGGCCGGAGCAGGTCGATGGCGCGCTCGACGAAGAGCGCGCAGGCATCGAACTGCCCCCGCGCCGTCACGTACCGTGCGGCGAGCGAGGCCCTCTCCGCGGGGGGGAAGGGGGCGCGCTTGACGGAGAGGAACGGGGGGTTGCCGACGAGCGCGTCGAAGCCCTCCGGGAGCTGGGAGAGGAGCGCGTCCGCCTGCCAGACCTCGAAGCCCCGCGCCCGCGCCGCCGTGGCGGCCTCGGGGTCGCGGTCGACGCCGAGGAACTGCGCGTCTGGCGCCGCCTCCCGCGCCGCGGCGAGGAAGGCCCCGTCGCCGCAGGCCGGGTCGATGACGCGCGGCGCGCTCCCCGCGAGCGGCCCGACCGCCGCGGTCGCGAGCCGGGTCGCGATGTGCGGGGGCGTGTAGTACGCCCCGATCGCCCGCCGCCGCGTCCGGGCGGCGGTTACTGGCAGAACGAGTTCAGGCACGTCGTGCCGGTCGGACAGACCGTGGAGCCCGCGGTGCAGCTCTCGACGCAGAGGCCCCACGAGGCTCCGGAGACGACGGTCGCGCAGGTATCCCCCGCCGGGCATCCGGGCCCGCCGTCGGCGGCGGTCGGGGCGCCGATCGCGCAAAACGCGAGGCACTCGTCGCTGTCCCCGGTGGTCGGCCCGTAACAGTAACCGCTCGCGCAGAGGCCCGACGCCGCGGGCCGCGTGCTGCCGATGGTGCATGCTCCGTACTGCCCGACGCTCCCCTGCAGGTAACAGGTCCCCTCCGAGGACCCCGGGGACGGCGGCACGCAGAAGCCGTCGTTCGGGCTGGTCACCGTGCAAGGCCCCCAATTGTTCGTGCAGCTCACCGGATAGCAGTTGCTCCCCGAGAGGGCCGGCCACCCCGATGGGGCCGTGCTGGAACACGTCGCGCTCGGGTCGCCGCAGTCCGCCGGCTGCGTGCAGGGCTCGACGCAGACGGCCTCGGGGCTCGTGCCGACGCACTGAAGCGGGTAGGGCGTCTGCGAGCAGCCCGTGCTGGCCACGCAGTAATCGAACTCGGTCGGGAGCTCGCAGCTGCTCGCCGTAGCCGCCTTGTTCAGAGTGCAGGAGAGCGACGCGCAGCAGTCGGTCGGCTGGGTGCAGCTCGTCCCCTCCGAGCAGGTCCCCGCCCAGCAGTAGCCGCGCGCGCAGGAGGCGCTGCAACAGGTCGCGTCCGTCGAGCACGTGCCGCCGTTGACGGTGCAGGCGACGCAAGTGCCTGCGCTGCAGGTGAGGCCGGCGTTGCAGGTGATCCCGCTGCAGCAGGGCTCGTTCGCGGCGCCGCAGGCGGACTGGCCGACGCAGGTGCCGCCGCTGCAGGTGAGGCCGGCGTTGCAGGTGATCCCGCTGCAGCAGGGCTCGTTCGCGGCGCCGCAGGCCGACTGGCCGACGCAGGTGCCGCCGCTGCAGGTGAGGCCGGCGTTGCAGGTGATCCCGCCGCAGCAAGGGGCGTCCTGCGTGCCGCACGAGCCGCAGACGCCGCCAGTGCACACCCCGCCGCAGCAATCGGTCGGGGCGTTGCAACTCCCTCCGACGGCGGCGCACGAGCAGATCTTGCTGGCGCCGTACGGCGTGCAGGCTCCCGAGCAGCAGTCCGTGTTCGTCTTGCAGAGCCGGTTCGTCCCCGCGCAGGAGCAGGTCCCCGCCCCCGTTCCAGCGTCCATGTCGCAGCTCCCCGAACAGCAGTCGAGTCCGTTCTCGCAAGCGGCCCCGGTCGACGCGCAAGCGCAGACCGGCCCGAGGTAGCCCCCATCGAGGCATTCGCCCGAGCAGCAGTCCGCGTTCGTCTGGCAGACGCCGCTCGTCGCCTTGCACGCGCAGAGATGGGTCTTCGGGTCGCACGTCCCGCTGCAGCACGAGGGGTTCGCCGCGCAGGTCGCCATGCCGGGAAGGCAGGCGCAGGTCCCGTCCTGCCCGCAGAGGCCGCTGCAGCAGTTCGCCGCCTCGTGGCAGATGGCGTCGGCGCCGTTGCACTGCGCGCAGGTGCCCCCGGAGCAGACGCCGCTGCAGCAGTCGAGGGACTGTTGGCAGTTGCCTCCGCCCGCGGTGCAGGCGCAGGTGCCGTTCGTACAGCGGCCGCTGCAGCAGGGCAGGATGGCGCAGCTCTCCCCGCCGATGGCGCAGGTCGGCCCACCGCTGGAGCTGGAGGCTCCGCTCGTGCCGGAGGTACCGCTCGTCCCGCTCGTCCCGCTCGTACCGCTGGTGCCGCTCGTCCCGCTGGTGCCGCTGGTGCCGCTCGTCCCGCTGGTGCCGCTCGTCCCGCTGGTGCCGCTCGTCCCGCTGGTGCCGCTCGTTCCCCCGCTCGTCGTCGCCGTGCCGTTGGCCACGCCGCACGCCGGGGAGAGGCCGCCGAGGTGGCTCTGCCAGCAGCCCTCGACCTGCGCGCCCCACGCCGTCTCCTGGCTGACCGATGCTCCCGCCGGGCAGGCGGGCAGCGCCGAGAGGCACTGGGTGTAGCCGGCGAGGAGGTTCTTGTCGGTGGTGGTGCAGCCGGACAGTGCGGCTTCGCAGGTGGCGGGAGACGGCGCGACGACGCCGGTCCCGCTCATGCACGCGCCGTTCTTCGCCATGAAGGACTGCACCTGCGAGCAGTAGTCGCCGTTCTGGCAGGCGGCGAATGGGACGGTGGGGAGGACGATGGCGAGCAACCGCGCGATCTTCATGAGGACCTCGTTTCCGGGGAGCGATGGGGCGAAAGAAGAGAGCGACGCAGCCCTCGGGAGGCCGTGGATCGACCGCGGCCAGTGGAGTTGCCGCGCGGCGACGGCCCAAGTCTACATCGTCTTCGCGGGAGCACCCCTGAAGCTGCGCGCGGCGAGAACATGGGCGGGGTATTAGACGAGTTGCTGCCCGGAGGGAAGGGGCGCTCGCGGGCGCTGCTCCTTAGATGGCAGCACGGCCGACCGGACGCCTGAGCCCGTCTTATTCACGGTACGGCGTAGCGAGGCGTTCGAGACCGCAGCCGAGAAGGGCAAGCGCAGCGACGACCGACGAGGCGTGCGTAAAGCACGCCGCAGGAGGAAGGAGCGAGCACACCCCCCCATGTCGTTGGAGGGGTGGCAAGCCCCCCCTTCGCAGGCGCGGGATCGGACGCCGCAGCAGCCGGACCGTGAATAAGACGGGCTGAGCGGCGTTGGCGTGGCCGCGCGGGTGGGGGGGGCGCACCCGACAAGGGGAGGAGCGTACCCGACAAGGGGAGGGGCGCGTCCCTCCCAGGGAGGAGCGCACCCGACAAGGGGAGGAGCGCGTCCCTCCCAGGGAGGAGCGCGTCCCTCCCAGGGAGGAGCGCGTCCCTCCCAGGGAGGAGCGTGTCCCTCCCAGGGAGGAGCGTGTCCCTCCCAGGGAGGAGCGCGTCCCTCCCAGGGAGGAGCGTGCCCCTCCCAGGGAGGAGCGTGTCCCTCCCAGGGAGGAGCGCGTCCCTCCCAGGGAGGAGCGCGTCCCTCCCAGGGAGGAGCGTGCCCGACAGCGGGAGGCGCGTCCCCGCCCGGCTTCGGGCCGTCTTCCTTAATCGGTATGGATTTCGGACGAGCGTCCGAATATCGCCTGCGTCACGGGAAAACCATAGCCGTCATGTCAATGGGTTGGCTCTGGCGCAGGAGGAATCGCCACAGGAACGCGGCCTACTTCATCCCGAGCACGCCCGTCCAGACGTCCCCGTCCATGGCCGCGGCGACGAGGCGCGTGCCGGCGGCGTTCATGGCGATCGCCGACCAGGACTGGGCGCCAGGGGCGGTCTGGTCCGTCCAGGTCGCGCCGCCATCGGCGGAGAGGAAGAGGTCCCCGCCGAGGACCGCCGCGGCGAGGCGCAGACCGGTCCGGTCGGAGGCGACGGCCCCCCAGTCGCGGTTCCCGGCTCCGGCCCGCGGCGTCCAGGTGGCGCCGCCATCCGCGGAGGTGTAGAGGCCGCCCGGGCTCGCCGCGGCGATGAGGCGGGTGCCGGTTCCGTCGGCGGCGACGGCCTGCCAGGCACGGCTGCCGGCGGCCGGCCGGTCGGCCCAGGCGAGGCCGCCGTTCTCCGACGTGAAGATCTCCCCGCCGGCGATCGCGGCGACGAGGTGGAGGCCGAGCGGTTCGGACGCGACGGCGGCCCAGGCCCGCGCGCCCGCCGCCTTCTGGTCGGTCCAGGTCGCGCCGCCGTCGACGGAGGTCCAGATGTCACCCTGAAGGGCCACGGCGACGAGGTTCGCGCCGGTCGAGTCGGAGGCGATGGATCGCCACGAGGCCGTGGCGGCGGAGGCCTGGTCGCTCCAGGTCGCGCCGGCGTTCGCCGAGGTGAAGACGTCGCCTCCGAAGACCGCGGCGGCGAGGCGCGTCCCGGCGGCGTCCGAGGCGACGGTGAACCAGTTGTTCCTGCCCGCGCAGGCCCGGTCGGTCCAACTCGCGCCCGAGTCGGCGGAGGTGAAGATGTCGCCGCCCTTGACCGCGGCGATGAGGCGCGTACCGGTCGCGTCGGAGGCGACGGCGCGCCAATTCCGGCTGCCGGAGGTGGTCTGGTCCGTCCAGACGGCGAGGACGGGGGCGGGCCCGGAGCCTGCGTCCGGCGCCGCCTTTACGGGGTGGGTGCAAGCGGCGATCGAGAGGAGGAGGAGCGAGCGGGAGCGCGACACGGACAGGGCCTCCGAGACGCCGGGAATGAACCCCTAATCTACTACTTCTTCCGAGAATGCTCGTGCGGCACGAAGATTCTTGCAGGCGGAAGCGAAGGCGCGAGTCGATTGGGGGGGGCGGGGGGAGCTCCGCTCCCCCTGCCTCGACCGCCGTCAGGCGGTCCGGAAGACGTGGCGCGGCCACCCCTTGGCGGTGTTGGGTTCCCGGCCGTGAATGGCCGCGCTGCGAGGCAGGGGTTCAGCCCGTCTTATTCACGGTCCGGCTGCTGCGGCGTCCGATCCCGCGCCTGCGAAGGGCGTGCTCGCTCCTTCCTCCTGCGGCGTGCTTTACGCACGCCTCGTCGGTCGTCGCTGCGCTTGCCCTT
>JAKAPL010000037.1 GCA_021807105.1 Myxococcales bacterium
GTCCATGAGGGCCGAGCCCGCCGTCATCGGCCTCGCGTGCTCCACGATGAGCAGCGGGCCCTCCATCGCCAGCCTCCGCACCTCCTCGACGAGGAACCGAGGGTGGACGTCGAGGGACGCGGGGCCGACCATGGATGACGCGGGAACCAGCATGAGGGGCGCGGGAACCAGCATGGATGACGCGGGGCCGAGCCTGGATGCCGCAGGGCCGAGCCTGGATGCCACGGGGCCGAGCCTGGATGCCGCGGGGCCGAGCCTGGATGCCACGGGGCCGAGCCTGGATGCCGCAGGGCCGAGCCTGGATGCCACGGGGCCGAGCCTGGATGCCACGGGGCCGAGCCTGGATGACGCAGGGCCGAGCCTGGATGACGCAGGGCCGAGCCTGGATGCCACGGGGCCGAGCCTGGATGTCGCGGGGCCGAGCCTGGATGTCGCGGGGCCGAGCCTGGATGTCGCGGGGCCGAGCCTGGATGCCACGGGGCCGAGCCTGGATGTCGCGGGGCCGAGCCTGGATGGCGCGAGGCCGAGCATCGGCCGGCGCCCCCTCGTCGCGAGGGAGCGCCTTCTCATCATAAGAGGGGCCGCTCCTCGTCATGGAGGGTGCACCCGAGAGCGTCAGGCCGCCCGCCGCGACCGCCCAGTCCGAACCGGTGTCCGACCTCCGGACCCATACGAAGCGGGCGGCATCGCCCTAACCCATTGATTCCTCGACACCTCCCCCCTGGCACGCGGGGTGCTTTACCCCCAAACCAGACGGCGCGCGGCACTTCGCCGATGCCCCGATCGTCGGGCTCCGAGAGCCCGAGGAGGATAAAATCATGGGAACCGTGGTCAAGGGTACGGCTCTGGCGTTCGTCGCGAAGATCACCGCGATGATCGGCGGGTTCCTGAAGGTCTTCACCCCCAACATGACCTTCACGGTGAACGGCGCGCCGCTCACCCAGGGGCAGATCGTCCAGAAGCTCCAGGGCTTCGTCGCGACGATCGGGAAGGTCCCCCAGACCAAGGCGGCCTGGAGGGCGGCGGTCGCGGCCAAGAATGCCGAGCATCCGGTGGCCAAGGCGCTCCTCGCCCAGCTCACCACGATGCTCAAGCAGACCCTCGGGGACATGGACGCCCAGCTCCCGGACTTCGGGATCGAGCCGCCCAAGCCGCGCGCCAAGCCGAGCGTGGAGAAGGCGGCGGTCGCGGTCGGCAAGCGGCGCGGAACCCGCCAGGTCCGGGGCACCAAGGGGCGCAAGCAGGCCGAGGCGATCACCACGACCGGAACCCCGGGGCTCGCGCTCATGGGCGCCGACGGGGCGGTCGTGCCGGGCGCCCTGACGGGCCCGACGCTGCCGGGCGCGGCGGAGCCGTCCGAGGTCCACGGCGCGTCGGCGAGCGGGACGGGCGCGGGCTCCGGCGGGAGCGGCAGCTCGGGCACGCCGCCGGGGAAGTAGGGGATGGCCGGGACGCCCCGGGGCGCACCCCGGGGCGTCCCGCGCCTCGTGATCGCGATCGCCGGAGACGGCGGTCGCGATCGCGTCTGTCCGCGCGGGCGCGGCCGAGAGGCTCGGACTCCGGACGCTGTGGTCTCGAACGCCTCGCTACGCCGTACCGTGAATAAGACGGGCTGAATCTTCGCGCGGCACGAGCATGCTCGCAGGCAGTAGATGTCAGCCAGCCGAGCCCTACGCCACCGGTTAGAAATCCTCGTTCCGCTCGCCGCCCGGCGGCTTCCAGAGCCCCGAAACGGACACCTCCCGCCCGTCTTGCGTGCGCCGGCATATCCGATGATTACAATTTCGTTTAGAATGGAGCGGAGTCCAACGGAGGACTCCCATCACCACCCTACGGAGGAAGTGAAAGATGCCGAGAGGACGCAAGACACAGGGAGCAACCAAGCCGGCGATGAGCGTCGTGGAAGCCGGCCGGAAGGGCGGCGAGCGGGTCCTGGCGGAGCGGGGACCGGAGTTCTTCTCGAAGATCGGGAAGAAGGGCGGCCAGCGGGTCCGCGAGTTGATCAACGCGGGGCGGCGCGCCGAGGCGAGCTGACGCGGGCTGCGTAGGCGGGCGGGGGAGCGAGAGGGCGGTCCTCCGTCCTCGCGCTCCTCCCGCTCGGGACGATCGCTAGCTTCACGGGGGGGGGAGCCATGGAGAGCCTCCAGTCGGAGATCCAGGCAATCGGACTCGCGCGGGCGCGGCTGATCCAGCTCATGGCCGAGTTCTTCCGCTCGCAATCCTACCTGGACGTGCGGGCGCGGCTGCCCGGCTATCCGCGGCCGGCGGTCATCAACGGGTCGGTGCGGAACCACCAGCCGGACGTGACGGCGATCCAGAGCGACGCCCAGGGGACCGCCATCCTCCTCGACGCGGTGCCGATCGAGCTGTTGTCCGATCCCGAGACGGAGAGCCGCTGGACGCTCTTCCAGTCGGCGGCCGATCTGTACGGGGCCGAGTTCCACATCGCGGTCCCGCGGATAGCCGGAGGGATGCTCGGTCCGGAGGCGGTGCGCACGCGGTTGCGGGCGATCGGAATCCACGCGCGGTACGTCTGGAGCGTGTGAGGCGCCGCGTCCCCTACGGCCGGGCGGCAGCCCTCCGGCGGAGGGGAGCAATCTCCCCTCACTCTTCGGGAACGGACTTGGACCCGCTCGTCGGGCGCGCGGTCACGCTCCCCTCGGGGACGGGGCTGCGCTCTTCGAGGCTGTCGGGCATGATGTCCGGCGCCTCGTCCATCGGAGGATCGGCCGGGTCCACGCCGCCGAGCTCGGCCGAGGCGTCCTCCACCACGCGGGCGGTCGCCTTTCCCGGCGTCAAGTCGCCGCCGAGCGGCCGGACGAGCGTCTGCGTCAAATCCGGCTCCACGTCGGGACCTGGCTGCTTCCTAGGGTCGCTGCGCCTGGCCATCCCACCGAATCATTCTCATCCCGCGCGCGCCGCGCCTTCCTGGAGGTCGCAAAGGCGGCGGTAGAGGCCTCCGGCCGCGTGGAGACGGTCGGGAGATCCCTCCTCGACGAGCCGGCCACGGTCGAGGACGATCAGCCGATCGGCCCCGCGCACGGTCGAGAGCCGATGCGCCACGACGAGGACCGTCCGGCCCGCCATGAGCCGGTCGAGCGCGGCCTGGACCTGCGCTTCGGTGGATCCGTCGAGCGCGCTCGTCGCCTCGTCGAGCAGGAGGAGGGGGGCGTCCTTGAGGAGCGCACGGGCAATCGCGAGCCGCTGCCGCTCGCCGCCGGAGAGCGACGCGCCCCGCTCGCCGATGCGCGTGCGAGAGCCCTCGGGAAGGCGCCGGACGAAGTCGAGGGCGCCGGCCGCGTCGAGCGCCCGATTCACTTGGGCGGCGTCCGCCCCCGGCGCCGCGGCCGAGACGTTGTCGGCGACCGAGGCGTCGAAGAGAAAGACGTCCTGGGAGACGAGGGCGACCTGCCGGCGCAGGGAGGCCAGGGTGAAGGCGCGTAGCTCCTCGCCGTCGAGCCGCACCGTCCCCGCGGTCGGATCCAGCAGCCGGGGCACCAGGTGGAGGAGCGTCGTCTTGCCCGCGCCGCTCGGGCCGACGATGCCCACCCGCTCGCCCGCGGCGACCGTGAACGAAACGCCCGCGAGCGCCACCCGCTCGCCGTAGGCGACGCGGACGTCCTCGAAGGAGAGAACGCCGCGGGCACGGACGAGCGGCCGCGCCCCCGGCCGGTCGGCGATCGCGGGGACCGCGTCCAGAACGGCGAAGATCCGGTCGGCCGCGGACAGGCCCGGCATGAGCCACTGGCTCCCGTTCGCGAGTGACTTGAGCGGCTGGTAGGTGAGGAGGACCGCGCCGAGGAAGGAGATGAGCGCATCGGGCGCGACGGTTCCCGGCCGCAGCGAGATCGCGAGCAGCACGAGGGCGAGTGCGCCGATCGCGAGCAGTTCGAGGGTCGGCGTGAACGCGGCCCGAACGGCGAACGAGCGGCGCTGCACCCCGAGCAACTCCCGCTCGCCACGCCCGAACGCGCGCAGCGCGGCGTCTTCCGCCCCGTACGCACGCAACACCGCCGCGCCGGTGATGGCCTCCTGGGCGGCGACGGTCTGGCGCGCCTGCCGGGCCTGTGCCTGCGCCGCGATCCCGCGCAGCTTCGCGGAGAAGCGGGCGATCGGCCAGAGCGTGGCGGGGACGGCGACGAGCGCGAGCAGGAGCAGGCGAAGGTCCAGTGCCGCGGAGACCACGACGAGCGCCGCGACCTGGAGCGCGTCGCGGACCGAGCTCGTCAGCCCTTGACCAAGCGCGCGCTGCACCTCGCCCAGATCGTTGCCGAAGCGCGAGAAGACCTCGCCGGTGTGCTTCCCCTGGAAGTAGGAGAGCGGCAGGGAGAGGATCCGCGCGTGCAGGGATTCCTGGAGGCCCGCCGCCGCGCGCAGGGTCAGCACGGAGGAGCGGTCGAACTGGACGAAGGCGCAACCCGCCCGGACGAGCGCGAGCAGGAAGAGCGCGCCGGGCAGGAGCGCGCGCAGCTCCGTGGCGGAAAGCCGCCCGATCGCCTCCGAGAGGCGGCCGAGGTGCCAGGACGGCGGCGCGCCCCCGGTGTAGAGCAGCCTCAGCGCCGGCCCGGTCAGGGCCGCGAACGCGCCGGTCGCCGCCGCGCCTCCGGCCATCGCGGCCAGGGCGGCGAGGAGCGTCCCCCGCTGGGCGAACAAGAGCCCCCAGAGGCGGCGGTACGTGGAGAGCCAGGGCGGCGCGCGCACGGGGGTACCTTACCCGGTCGCGGGCGCCCACGGGAGGACAGACGAGGCGCGACCTTGATCCGCCGATAACGGCGCATCGACCTCTGGGGGCGAACGCGAAGCTGGGGATGCTCCGTCGGGAGTACAATCTTCCGGTGCATCGGTTCTGGCTCCTCGCCGCCCTCGCCCTCGGCGCATGTCACGGGCCGGCACATCGGGCAGGGACCACGGCGGAGCGGCCGAAGCTCCCGACATTCGTGGACCGAAGCGGCGCGGCGCGACTCCTGCCGCTCCCCCTCGTGACCGCTCCGGCAGGCGCGCCGGCATCCCTGACCCAGTCGGCCGCGGGGATCGTGCCCGGCGAGGTCCCGGTCGCGACTCGGGCCACGGCGATCCTCCCTGGCGAGACGCCCGTCGCGCTCCCGGCCACCGATGGGCCGCCGGCCGACGGGATTGCCGCGGTCCGGGCTTCGCTGCTGCCCGCGGAACGCGCGACCGCGCCCGACCCGGCCACCCTCCCCTTCTACGACGTGGACCTCACCGTGGAGCCGGAGGGCGGCAGGATCCGCGGCGTCGAGAAGATCGACGTGCCGGCTCGCGAGCCGCGCTCGTCCCTGCCGCTGCGCATCTTCGCGAACGGTGGGGACGAGACCCTCGTCCACGTCACGTCGGTTCGCGCCCTCGTGACCGGCGCCGCGCTCCCCTTCACGACGCCGCTGCCCTCGCTCGTCCGGGTGAAGCTCCCTGGGCCGGTCGCGCCGGGGAGCTGGATCCATCTGGAGATCGCCTTCGCCGGCCGCGCGCCCGCGCCGCCGCCCCCCGCGAGCGGCTTCGGCATGCTCGGCCCGCTCCTCTCGTCCGCCGGCCGCGCCGGAGACTACGGCCTCTTCTCGACGTTCCACGACGGGATCGCCCTCGCCGAGTTCCTCCCGATGGCCGCGGGCCACTGGCGGGGCGCCCTGGACACCGCGCCCCCCACAGGCATCGGCGATGCGTCGTACTTCGACCTGTCGAGCTTCCGCGTGCGAATCGACACGCCCGAGGGGTTCGTCGTCGCGGCGCCGGGCGCGCTGGTCTCGGAGGAGCGGCTGGCAGAAGGACGGCACGCGGCCACCTGGGCGCTCGCCGACGCGCGTGACTTCGCGATCTTCGCGAGCCGCGGTTACCAAGAGGCCGACCGGATGGTCGGGAGCACGCTCGTCCGGTCGATCTACGAGGAGGGTCAGGGCGACGCGGGGCGTTCGGTGCTGCGCACCGCGGAGGGGGCGCTCGACCTCTTCTCACGACTCTACCGGCCGTACCCATACACCTCCTTCACCGCGGTCGAGGTCCCGCTGCGCGGCGGGGCGGGCGGCGCGGAGTTCCCGGGCCTCGTCGCGGTCGGCGGCATGGTCTACGGCGAGCGCGGCGCCCTGCCGGGCGGCCTCTCCTTCGGCCCAGGGTTCCTCGCGCAGATGCGCGAGTTCGTGGTCGCCCACGAGACCGCGCACCAGTGGTGGGCCTGCGCGGTCGCCTCGCAGCCGCGCCTCCAGCCGGACGTGGACGAGCCGCTGGCCCAATATTCGGCCGCGGTCTACGTGGGCAGGACGCACGGCGAAGGGGCGCGCAAGGAGGTGCTCGGGAGCCAGGTCGGGGTGAACTACCAGGCGATGCGGATGCTCGGACAGCCGGACGGCCCGGTCGCCCGCGGGACGGGAGAGTTCTCGGACGAGGTCGAGTACGCGGGGCTCGTCTACGGGAAGGCGCCGCTCTTTTACGAGGCCGCGGCGGCGCGATGGGGGGACGACGCGGTGAGCCGCGCGCTCTCCGCGTACGCACGCCGCCGCTGGTTCGGCCTCGCCCGGCGGGGCGACGTCATCGGGCCCCTCGCCGCGGCCGCGGGCGCGCCGGCCTTGGAGGTGCGCGACCTCTTCGACCACTGGTTCCGGCAGGCTCACGGCGACGAGGATCTGGCCGGCGTGGGGAACGTGACCACGATCGCGAGCGAGGCGTTCGGCCTCCAGGCGGGGAGCCTCGACGTCGAGAAGCTCCTGCAGGCGGGTGCCGCGCTCGCCCCTCTCGCGCCGCCTCCGTCGGGCACGCCCCCCGCGCTGCCGGCGGTCGACCCACAGCAGGCGCTGAAGATCCTCGAGCAGTTCAACCGAACGATGGGAGGAATCGACGACAGCTCGCCCTGAACGGCGGGCGATCCATCTTCTTTAAGGACCGTGTTCGATTGACGCGGCCCGTTCGCCGGTTAGCTTACTGCGCGAGGAGCAGCGAGAGACATGTCCACATCGATCGAGCGGCTGGTGATTCCCCACGGCGGCGGGCTCTGGAACGGGGTCAAGACCGGCCTGCTGCTGGCCGCCCTGACCGGGCTGCTGCTCCTCATCGGCAACGCGGTGGGGGGCCGGGCGGGCATCGAGGTCGCGTTCGTCCTCGCCCTCGCCATGAACTTCGTCTCCTACTGGTGGAGCGACAAGATCGCCCTCTCCGTCCACGGCGCGCGGCCGCTGCCGCGCGAGGAGGCGCCGTGGCTCTACGAGATCGTCGAGGGCATCGCCACGCGGGCGTCCATCCCCGCGCCGCCGATCTACCTCATCCCCACGAGCACGCCGAACGCCTTCGCGACCGGCCGCGGGCCGCACCACGCCGCGGTCGCGGTGACCGAGGGAATCCTCCAGATCATGAATCGGCGCGAGCTGGCCGGCGTCCTCGCCCACGAGCTCGGCCACGTGAAGAACCACGACACGTTGACCATGACGGTCGTCGCGACGCTCGCGGGCGCGATCTCGATGATCGGCAGTCTCCTCCGCTGGACGGCGATCTTCGGCGGGCTCGGGGGCGGTGACGACCGCGACCGCGGCGCCTCGGGAATCGAGTTGCTCTTCCTCGCGATCGTCGCCCCCCTCGTCGCCATGCTCATCCAGCTCGCCATCAGCCGCCGGCGCGAGTACGCCGCCGACGAGGCGGGCGCCGAGCTGTCGGGCGACCCGAACGCGCTCGCCGACGCGCTCGAGCGGCTCGAGGCCGGCAATCGCGCCCGCCCGTTCGACACGGCCCCCGCGATGGCTCACCTGTTCATCGTCAACCACTTGTCGGGCCGCGGCCTCACCGGTCTCTTCTCGACGCATCCGCCCATCGAGGAGCGGGTCGCCCGGCTGCGCGAGATGGCGACCCGGGGGCTCTAGGCGGCCAGCCGGCAAGAGGGTAGACTGCCGGGCATGGGGCGTGGATACAGGACGCTTCCGCTCGCGTTCGTCGTCCTGCTCGCCGCGGGCGCGGCGGCGCAGGAGCGGCTGGGCGTGCTCGTCATCTCGACGGGGCCCCAGCTCGAGACGCAAGCGGGCAAGCTCCAGGGGTCCTTGGAGGACGATCTGGGGCGGGACCACACGGTCGCCCGCTGGGACGACCTCGCCGGAGTCAACACCGCGTCGATTCACGCCGTCCAGAAGCTGCGCCAGCTCGTCCAGGTCTCGTTCAAGTCCTGCTCGGCCATGGTGGAGGTCTGTGAGGGCTCGAAGGCCGACGAGGCCGTCGCCGCGCTGTCGACCGCGGCCGCCGCCGCGCTCCCCCAGGACGTACAGCGGACGTATGCCGCCGTGGCGGCCACCCGCTGGGGCATGAACCTCCCGCAGGACGCCGAGACCGCGGCGGCGATGGCCCTGGCCATCGACCCGGGCCTCCCCGCTCCGAAGGTCACCACGCCGCCGGGCTTCGACGAGCTCTGGGGGCGGGCGCGATTCGAGGCGCAGGACCGGGCCCGCACCTCGCTCGACGTATCGTCGGATCCGCCGGGTGCGCGGATCCTCGTCGACGGCACGCCGAAGGGCTTCACGCCGGCGACCGTCCCGGGGATCTCGCAAGGCGCCCATCTCGTCCAGCTCGATCGGGTGGGCTACCAGATGGCCGGAGCCGTCGTCTCGCTCTCGGGGAGCGAGTCGAACGTGTCGATGCGACTCTCCCCTGCTCCGGGATTCAGGCCGCTGGACGTCGTCGCCGCCGCGCAGGCGGCCGAGCGCGGCGGGGGAACGCCGCTCGCGATGATCGCCGGCCATTATGGCCTCTCCTGGCTCGTCGCCGGCATCCTCACGCCGAAGTCGGGCGGGGCCTCGACGCTGACCATCGTCGCGGTGCGCAGCTCGGACCAGCGAGTGCTCGGCAAGAAGAAGCTCGACTTCGACGGCGACGAGTACGGCACGGCGGGGAGAGCGGCCTCCCGCGCGGCCAGCCAGATCCTGGAGGGCAACTCCGGGTCGAGCCACGCGGGAGCGGCGGGGAAGAAAAAGAGCGGCGACCCGCTCGACAACGTGGACGGGACCGAGGACTGGTAGCCCCCGTCCCCGGCGTACGGATCGCCGGCCTCTCGCCCCCGCGTCCGCACCCGGCTGCGCGGCCGGAATGCCCGACGGGAATGAGCCCCTACGGAGAATGCCCGATTGCACCCGTGGCAGCCGCGGGCTAGGATCTGTTCCGTGGGCAGCAACCGGGCGATGCCGCGGATACGCCGCAGGCTGCAGGTGAAGTTCAGCGGCCCGGGCGCGTCCGGGATGGGGTTCACCGAGAACATCTCCGCGACGGGTATGCTCCTGCACTCGATGGCCGCCTGCAAGCCCGGCCTCACGATCAGCGGCACGATGACCATCCCCGGCGCCGGCGAGGTCCCCTTCGAGGCGCGAGTCACCTGGCTGCGCCGGATCACGGGGCCGCTCGCGCAGTTCACCAAGAACTCGATGGGGGTCACCTTCACCCGCGCGCCGGACGAGGCGTTCTACCGCCTCCTCACGGGACCCGGCGCGGGCTGATTCCCTGGAGGATGACCGTGCGGCGCCGCGCACGGCCGAAAACGTCATGAGGCCACGAGATCCCTTGCCGGTGGATGCCGCGCTCGCCCGGGTCCTCGAGGACGCACGACCTCTGGGCCCGGAGCGCCTCGAGCTCGGCGCGTGCCTCGGACGCGCCCTCGCCGAGCCGCTCGTCGCCCCCTTCGCCCTTCCTCGATTCACCAGCTCGGCCATGGACGGATATGCGGTGCACGCCGCGGACACGGCGGGCGCTTCAGCCGAGGCCCCCGTGGGCCTCCCGGTGAATCAGCGCGCTTACGCGGGGGGTGGTCCCCGGACCGAGCTCGCCCGCGGGCAGGCCGCCCGCATCACCACCGGCGCTCTTCTCCCGGCGGGCGCCGACGCGGTGGTCCCTCAAGAGGAAACGAGACAGTGGGCCCACGACGGGGTGGCGATCGTTCGCCCCATCGTGTCGGGTCAGTTCGTGCGGCCGGCGGGCGAGGACCTCGAGGCGGGCGAGGAGGCCTTGCCCGCGGGGACGGCGCTCGGGCCCGCGGAGCTGGGCCTCGCCGCGGCGCTCGGCCGGCGCGATCTTTGGGTCTGGCGCCGCCCGCGCGTGGCCGTCGTCACGATGGGCGACGAGCTCATCGAACCCGGTGAGCCGCTCCCGCCCGGCGCCATTTACGACGCGAACGGGCTGGCCCTCACGGCGGCCGCCCGGGAGGCAGGCGCCGAGATCGCCGGCGTCGCGCGCGCCCCCGACGACCCGGAGGCCATCGCGAGAGCGATCGGGAGCTGCCGCGGCGCCGACCTCCTCCTCACGATCGGCGGCGTCTCGGTCGGTGACCGTGACCACGTCCGGCCGGTGCTCGAGGACCTCGGCGCGCGGCTCGATTTCTGGCGCGTCGCGATGCGCCCGGGCAAGCCGCTCCTCTTCGGCCGCTGGGAGGATCGGCCCGTCCTCGGGCTCCCCGGCAATCCCGTCTCCGCGCTCGTCACCTTCGAGGTCTTCGGCCGCCCCCTGCTGCGGCGCATCGGCGGCCACCGCGCGACCGACCGTGTCTTCGTCGAGGCCGAATTGACAGCCCCCGTGGATAAGCCCTCCTCGCTCACCCTCTTCTGCCGCGGCCGCTGCGACGACCGCCGCTTCTTCCCGGCGAAGAAGCAAGCCTCGAACCTCTTCACGTCGATCGCCCGGCAGGACGCGATGGCCGAGCTGCCGCCGGGCCCCGCCCGCGTCGAGGCCGGCGAGCGCATCCGCGTGCGGCTGCTCCCCCGCGCGGCGCCTTGAGCCGGGACCCGCGCACCACCCCGACTCCTCCGGACCCGCCGGCGAAGCAGCCGGTCGCGCGCCCGATGGACGATGCCGGTCCCGCTCTCGACCGGTCGCGAGCGAGATCGACCGGCTTCCCTGGACGGACCGAGCCTTGACACCACCGGGCCGGATGTCGTCTATAC
The DNA here is from genome assembly GCA_021807105.1 of Myxococcales bacterium. Lineage (GTDB taxonomy): Bacteria > Myxococcota > Myxococcia > Myxococcales > JAKAPL01 > JAKAPL01. The sequence goes on from JAKAPL010000037.1 coordinate 10,905, forward strand.
CGGTCGCGGCTTCTTCGCTGGAGCATGGAGCATGGGCTTCGACTACGCGACCGTCTTGGTCTTCGCCGTTTGCGCGGTGGGCTTCTGCCTCTCGACCCTCCTGATCGGCGCCTTGCTGCGCCCCCGCTTCCCCTCCTCGCCCAAGCTGATGACCTACGAGTGCGGCGAGGTCCCGCAGGGCGAGGCATGGTTCAACTACAACCCTCGCTTCTACGTGATCGCGCTCGTCTTCGTGATCTTCGAGGTCGAGATCGCGCTCATGCTGCCCGTCGTCCTCGTCTACCGGACCTGGATCGCGCGCCGCCACGGAGGCGTCGCCTTCGCCGAGATCCTCGCCTTCGTCCTGATCCTGGCCGTGGGCCTCGTCTGGACGTGGGTCCACGGGGACCTCGACTGGGTCAAGCGGATCGCCGAGCCCTCCCGCACCCCTTCGGCTGCCGAACCACGGGCGGCCGGTTAGATCCACTCAGCCATGGCCGACTACCTGCAAGACCCCGGAGCCGGGGCGCAAATCATCACGACGCATACCCGCCACTTGGACGACCTGTTGAACCTGGCCCGCAAGAGTTCGGTCTGGTTCCTGCTCTTCGGACTCGCATGCTGCGGCATCGAGTTGATGCAGACCGGCGGGCCACGCGCCGACCTCGACCGGTTCGGCTCGGTCCCGCGGGCGACGCCGCGCCAGAGCGACCTGATGATCGTCGCCGGCACGCTCACCTACAAGATGGCGGTGCGGACCCGCCTGCTCTGGCAGCAAATGCCCGAGCCCAAGTACGTCCTCTCGATGGGTTCCTGCGCCAACTGCGGGGGGCTCTTCCAGTACAGCTACTCGGTGGTCAAGGGCGTCGACAAGATCATCCCGGTCGACGTCTACGTCCCCGGCTGTCCACCGCGCCCCGAGGCCCTCACCGAGGGCTTCATGCGGATCCAGGACCTCATGATGCGTGAGCGATGGAAGGCACGGATGCGCCCCATGCGGGCCGAGAACCTGGGCGTCTCCTACCCGGTCCCGGAGATCATCTGAGGGATGGCCCTCACCGCGGAACAGATCCACGCGGCGGTCGCGGTGAGGTTCGGGGACGCGGTGTCCGCCCTCGCCCCGCCGGCCAAGGACCCGTTCTTCACGGTGAAGGCCGAGGCGATCGTCGAGGTCTGCCGGTTCGTGAAGTCCGAGCCCTCCCTCGCCTTCGACTTCCTCGAGGATCTGACCGCGGTCGACGCGCCGAAGGAGAACCAGATCCGGGTCGTCTACCACCTCTGGAGCTACCAGCACCGGCACGGCATCGTGCTCAAGGTCGAGGCCGAGCGCGCCCGCCCGATCGTCCCCTCGGTGGAGGCGATCTGGAAGACCGCCGACTGGATGGAGCGCGAGGTCTACGATCTCTTCGGCGTCGCCTTCACCGGCCACCCCGACCTGCGCCGGATCATGATGCCCGACGACTGGATCGGCCATCCGCTGCGCAAGGACTACCAGGAGGCGGGGGGCTACGAGAAGATCTCCAACGTCCGCGACAGCTCGCTGCTCGAGTACCGGCGCATGGACGAGGCGGTCCGGCAAGCGGCGGAGACGAAGGCCGCTGCGACGCCCGCTCCAACGACGGCCGCCCCCGCGGCGCCGCCCAGCCCGACTTCGCCGCTGCCTTCCACGGGGACAGCGCACTGATGGAAGAGCTGGTCATCCAGAAGATCGGCCCCGTCTCCGACGAGGAGATGGTCCTCAACATGGGGCCGCAGCACCCCTCGACCCACGGCGTCATCCGCTTCGTGGTCAAGGCCGACGGCGAGATCATGAAGGTCGCGGTGCCGGTCGTCGGCTATCTCCACCGGGCGATCGAGAAGATCGGCGAGATCGTCACCTACCCGCAGTTCATGCCGTACACCGACCGGGCGGACTACCTGGCCGCGATGTTCGCGAACGAGGGCTGGGCGCTCGCCGTCGAGAAGCTCCTCGGCCTCGAGGTCCCCCCCCGCGCCCAGTACCTCCGCGCGATCTCCTGCGAGCTGAATCGGATCGCGAGCCACCTGATCTCGGTCGGTACGATGGGACAGGACATCGGCGCGCTCACCCCGTTCGTCCACGCCTTGCGCGAACGGGAGAAGATCAACGACCTCATCGAGGAGCTATGCGGCGCCCGGCTCACCTACAACTACCACCGGATCGGCGGCGTCGCCTTCGATGCTCCGGAAGGCTGGATCGACGAGGCGCGCCGCTTCGTCGACCGGTTCGAGAAGGTCCTCGACGAGTACGACCGGCTGCTGACCTGGAACGAGATCTACGTCAAGCGGCTCGCCGGCATCGGGATCATCCCGGCGGAGATGGCCGTCGACTACGGCCTCGTCGGCCCGAACCTCCGCGGGTCGGGCGTAGACTGGGACTTGCGCAGGGATGCCCCTTACGGGGCCTACCGGGACTTCCGGTTCGACGTGCCGTTGGGCAAGGGCTGGGTGGGAAAGAAGGGTGACTGCTTCGACCGCTACTACGTCCGCATGCTGGAGATGCGGGAGAGCTGCAAGATCCTGCGGCAGGCGTTCGAGAAGATCCCGGCGGGCGACTTCCTGGCCCCGAAGGTGCCGAAGAGGATCAAGCCGCCGGCGGGCGAAGCCTGGTCGCGGATCGAGAGCGCCCGCGGCGAGATGGGCTATTACGTCGTCGCAGACGGGGCGACGGAGAAGGCATGGCGCGTCCGGATCCGAACCGGCTCGTTCACCGCGATGGGGATCGTCGAGCCGCTCTCCCGCGGGATGATGATCGCGGACCTGGTTGCGCTGATCGCCTCGCTCGACGTCGTTGCCCCGGAGATCGATCGCTAGATGCAGCCCCTCGCCGACCAACTCATCCGTTCCTGGATCCACGCCGACCCGGGCGCCTGGCCATACACCCAGGCCGTCTACCTCCTCTTCATGCTGATCGCCGGCGCGCTGCTCACCACCTTCACCGCCGTCTTCTCGGGGATCGTCTCCTGGTACGAGCGACGGCTCGCGGGGCGGATGCAGAGCCGGATCGGCCCGAACCGCGTCGGGCCCGCGGGCTTCCTCGTCTGGGTGGCCGACGCCCTGAAGCTCATCTCCAAGGAGGACACGATCCCCGGGGACTCCGACCACGCCCTCTTCCGGGCGGGGCCCTACTTCGTCGTCACCGGGCTCGTCCTCACCTTCGTGGCCCTCCCCTTCGGCGACCGGCTCATCGCCGCGGACATGAACCTGGGGCTCTTCTACATCCTCTCGGTGACCGCCCTGGTCGTCGTCGGGCTGATCATGAGCGCCTGGTCCTCCAACTCGAAGTGGTCCCTCGTGGGCGGCATCCGGTCCGCGGCGCAGGTCGTCAGCTACGAGATCCCTGCGGGCCTCGCGATCATGGTGCCGGTGCTGCTCGCCGGCTCGCTCTCGACGCAGGGGATCATCCGCGCCCAGGGCGGCCCGGCGGGCGGAAGCTTCTTCCTCGCGGGCGGCTGGCCATGGAACTGGTTCGTCTTCGATGACCCGATGGCCTTCGTCTCCTTCTTCGTCTTCCTCACCGCCGCCCTCGCCGAGGGGAACCGGACGCCGTTCGACCTGCCCGAGGCCGAGAGCGAGTTGGTCTCCGGTTACAACACTGAGTATTCGGGGATGCGCTTCTCGTTCTTCTTCCTCACCGAGTGGGCGAACCTCTGGGTGATGAGCGCCCTCGCGACGCTGCTCTTCCTCGGCGGCTGGCAGATCCCGGGCGTCGCGCCGGAGGTGATTGGCCACTCCGCGGCGCTCGTCTTCGTCTCCTTCCTGGTCTTCGTGGTCAAGACGGTCGCGCTCGTCAACGTGGTCATCTGGCTGCGCTGGACGCTGCCCCGCATCCGCGTCGACCAGATGATGGTCCTCTGCTGGAAGTACCTGGTCCCGATCGAGATGGCGGCCGTGCTCCTGACCGCCCTTTGGATGCTCGGCTTCGCGCACCTCGTCCCGGCGGCCCAGTCGGCGATCCACGGGGTCTTCTTCCTCGCCGCTGGCGCGGTCCCGCTCGTGCTGTTCCTGCGCCAGACGTTCGCGAACCTCCGCCTCACGAGCGACCGAGTCGATTTGACGAACTGGTAGCCGCCCCTCGCGGCGCACTCGCGCCGTGGGGCAAACCGGCCTGAATCGTAGGAACGGCGATGAAGCGCCCGAATGACGGTGCGCCGGGGCCATGGGCCAAGGCGCTCGCGACGACCCTGGACTCCGAAGCGGCGCGGCAGAAGGAGATTCGCCGGCGGGCCGCGCAGAGACGGCGCGATCGGGCGAGGGCCCTCGACACGGCACACGTGGAGACCATGGCGCGGTACGGCCGTCCGTTCGAGAGGCTGTTCTGCACGAAGCCGTAGCGCGGCCCCCCATCGCCGCAACCCAACGCTGCAAGGACTGTGGCCGCGCCGCGTCTTCCCGCCCCACCCACTCTCGCCTTCGCCGCTCCCCGCCCCCTCGACCGGGGCGCGGGACCCACCCGGCGGCGGCGGCGGAGAGCACGCAAACGGGGCGGCGTTGTAAAATCGGAGAATGGCGATGGTGCTCTGGACGGTGACCATGGGGCTCGCAGCCGCGCTGCCCCCAGAAGCGATGGCGGAGCTCTCGCGCTGGCGGGCCGAGAAGGACGCGGAGATGCGCGGGCCGTTCAGCCCGCTCTCGCGCGAACCGGCCCGCCGCCTCGCCCCGGACCACAACGTCCTCGGGAGCGGGCCGTCGGACGCGCTCCGTTTCGACCGCCCCGGCGTGCCGGCGAGCTGCGTCGACTTCGTGGTGGAGGGCGGCCGGGTCGAGGTCGTGCCGCTCATGCCGGTCGTCGAGGTCGATGGCGCGCCCGCGACCGCGGGGCCGCTGCGCTGGGGCGGGAGGGTCGGCGTCGGACCCCTCACGCTCGTGCTGGTGGGCGGTCCATCCGCGCCGCAGCTCTCGGTCAACGACGCCTCGCTCCCGTCGATGCTCGCCTATCGCGGGCTCCACTACCTCCCGATCGATGGCCGCTACCGGGTGGCCGCGACGTTCGAGCCGGCGGACACGGGCCGGACGCTGACCCTGGAGACGAGCACCGGCGGACGGCGGCTGCTCCCCCTGCGTGGCAAGCTCCACTTCCGGCTCGCCGGCCGCGACCTCGCCCTCGACGCCTTCGAAATGGGCGATCGGCCGGATGACCTCTTCGTCATCTTCAAGGACGCGACGAACGGCCAGGAGACGTACGGGACGGGCCGGTTCCTCTGGGTGAACCGGCCGGCCGGCGGGAAGACCGTCGTCGATTTCAACTTCGCCTGGAACCCGCTCTGCGCGTACTCGCACGCCTTCAGCTGTCCGCTCGCCCCGCCCGAGAACCGACTGCCCGCGCCCATCCCGGTGGGTGAGGGGACGTACCCTTCCCCGTGATCGCGCCGGTCGTGGCGCGGCGCCCCGCCGCGAGGGACGAGGTCATCCGTGGGGCCGACGGGCGATTCGTCAGCACTCCGGTGGCTCCTCGACGAGCTTCAGGTCCCAGCGGACGACGACCGCGTCGGCGGCGCGGAGGGCGCCGAAGAGGAGCACCGGCGGCTTGACGCCGAAGTCGGTCATCTTCAAGGAATGCTCGCCCGTCACGCGCGCGCCGCCGCTCGAGAGGACCACCCGGGCGGCCACCTCGACGGCCTTCTCCACGCCAGCGACGGAGAGGCTGCCTTGCAAGACAAGGGAGAGGGCGTGCTCTTCGGCGCGGCCGTCATAGCCCGTGATCCGGAGCACCGCCTCGGGGAACCGGTCGGCCTTCACGGCCGCCATGAGCTTCTCGTCGAGCTGCCCTTCTCCAGACTTCAAGCCGGAGAAAGGGACCCGCAGCTCAATCTCGCGGGCCACGCCGGGCGCGAGGGCGATCTCGCGGAGGCCGGCCCCCGGAGCGGCGGCCAGATCGACCCGCGCCACGAGGCGGGTGGCCTCTGCCGACCATCGATGGAGGGTGGAGTTGCCCTCCAGAGAGAGACGGCTCCCCGGCGCCAGGGCGAAGGCGCGGCGGACGGTCTGCGGCTCGCCGGAGATCATGACGTCGAGCACGAGTATACGGCAGCGGCTCGCCGGCGCTCATCGAGGCGGGTCGTGGCGCGGAAAATCAGCGCCGCAACCCAACGTGGCCAAATGGCTGATCGCGCGCCATCTCCCGGAGCGCCTGACGGCGGTCCTCTGGCAGGGTCTGGGGGCTCGGGAGGGGGAGCGGGAGCGATCCCCTAAACCATGGGCCAGTTCCACCGTGCTCGACCGTGACTCGCTCGTTCTCGACCTTGCACCCCTCGTTCTCCCGCTCGTATCGCTCCGTTCCCTGCGGCGGATCGGAGCCCCTCCCGCCCCGACAACGCGTTGGACGGCCCTCCGGGTCAGGGTCCAGGGGAGCGGGAGGCTCCACCCGGGCTTCGGGGCCTTTCACCCTCTGCTCCCCGCCGGGGGTGCGGAGCAGAGGGTGCAGGCTCGCCCGCGCGGGCGAGCCTAACAACCACGCTGTCCGCCTCGATCCGGAGACCGTCGCCGCGAGCCGTCAGGCCGCTCGCCCGGATCACGTCGCCGCGGGCGAGCTGTCCAAAGAGAGCGTTGCCCGGTCCCACGTGCTTGTCCTGGAGCGAGAGGCCGAAGCGTCCCTCGGGCCCACAACCCACGTACCGGCGCCGTCCCTTGCCCGAGAGCGGCTCGGAGACGATGCGCAGGACCCTTCCGGCGGGGGCCTCGGGCCAGGGCTCGCCGGGAGAGGCGAAGGCGACGGCGCACATCTTGAGGGCCTCCTTGTGCAGGCCCGCCGCCCGGGCGATCTCCGCGACGAGGCGCGGCGGCTCCCAGGGACGCTCGGCGTGGCACCAGTCTGCGGGCCGCGCGAGCGCGGGGCAGGGGCCGCGGAAGAGGCACGGTGCGCGGACCGCGGCTCCACCCGCGACGAGCGCGTCGCGCAGGACGAGCAGGTCGCGGGAGGTCTCGCGCAACGCGGGATCGACGAGGAGCAAGGTCCCCCCGGGCGAGAGCCGCGAAAGGAGTGAACGGGCGAGCGCGACCCGCCGCACGAGGGCGTCCGGCTCCCCCGCCCACAGCTCATTGACGAGGTGCTGGACGACGATCAGGTCGAAGCTGCCGTCGGGCAACGGCCCAGGGACGGTGCGCCGCTCGACCGACAGCGGCGACGCCACCTCCCGCGCGAGCGCGCGGGCCGCGTCGAGCGCCGGCCGGCTCCGGTCGACGAGCCGCGCCTCGCCGGCCCCCGCGTCGAGGCAGGCGAAGGCCGCCGGGCCCGCGCCCCCGCCGAAGTCGAGCACGCGGCGCGGCGCCGGCAGCTCGGGCAGGAGCGCCCGCACCTGGGCGTAGGAGATTGGCCAGTAGAAGAGGAGGTAGGCCGCGAGGGAATCCGGCCGATCGAGATAGCCCTCGCCCGCGAGGCGACGCTCGCGGGTGAGCCCCAGCGAGAGGGCACGGACCGCCCGTCCGACACGCGGGAGATCGAGCCCCCGGCCGAGGCGGGCGAACCGCGCGAGCCTGGGCATCCAGGCGTCGAGTGCGTCTTCGGATCTCCGTCCGGCCATCGGGACCTGCAGCATAGCCCGGCGGCGCCGGCGGTTGCGAGCCGAGCATGGCGTGCGCCTGCCCCCTCGATCTGCTATGCACTCCGTCCAGCGTAGTCCCGTCCAACTCTCGAGGAGAGGATCGTGTTCCGAGTCCCGATCGCCGCGCTGGTCGCCGGCCTGTCCGCGAGCGCGCTCGCCCAGACCGCTCCGTCCGGACAGATGGCCCAGAGGCCGCCCTCCTGGACCTCGCCGCAGTCGTCTTCCGCCCTCCCCGGCGCGGGCGACGTGCAGCTCTTCCTCGAACCGCCGCCGTTCATGAACGCGATCTCGCCCCACGGCGGCGCCGTGGACCGCGGCCTCGGCGTCTCCTCGCGGGTCAACGGCGAGACGACCCTCGCCCTCGGCATCAACGGCGGCGTCGGCTACTTCCTCACCGACGTCTTCGAGGCGGGCGCGGCCGTCGCGTTCGACTACGGAGAGACGGGGCTCGACCTCGGCCTCGGCACGCACGAGTTCCTCTTCGGCGTCGAGCCCTTCGTCAAGGCAAACCTCGGGCGCGTCATCTCCGAGAAGACCCACGTGAACCCCTTCGCCGATCTGGGGCTCATCCTCGCGGGGGTCGTGGGCGACGCCTCCACCGGGATCTTCGGCGCGGACCTGAATCTGGGCGTCGAGTTCTTCCTCTCCCACGGCTGGGGCGTCTCGGTCTACATCCCGTTCGTCATGGAAGCAGCGACCGCGGGCGCTGTGGACCTCGGCTTCGGCCTCGGCTACGGGCTGGTCACCTACTTCTGAAGGATGGCGGGCTGCGCGGTCACCTTCCTGGGCAGCGGCGACGCGTTCCACGCTGGAGGGCGCGGCCATTCCTGCTACCTCGTGGAGGACGCGCTCGGCGCCGTCGCGGTCGACTTCGGCGCCACCGCCCTCGCGGCGCTCCGGCGGCTGGCCAAGGACTCGGCGGCGCTCGACGCGATCCTCGTCACCCACCTGCACGGCGATCACTTCGCCGGGCTGCCCTTCCTCCTCCTGGATGCCGTCCATCGCCACCGCCGGGAGCGCCCGCTGATCGTCGCCGGCCCACCTGGGATCGAAGCCCGAGTCCGGGCGCTCACCCAGGCCTGTTACGGCGACGTGCTCGCGAAGGCCCGCTTCGACCTGCGCTTCATGCAGTGGCAGGAGGGGCGCGAGATCGCCGTCGCCGGCCGCCTCGTGCTCCCCGTCCCGGCTCTCCACCCGGATCCCCCCGAGCGCGCCTTCTCTCTGCGGGTCACGACCGGCGGCGTGGTCGTCGCCTTCACGGGCGACACGGGCCGATCCGACGCGCTCGCCGACCTCGCGGCGGGCGCCGATCTCTTCGTCGCCGAGTGCGCGCTCTGGGACGAGGACTACGACCGCCACCTCCGTCGCGCCGACTGGGAGGACCTCTTGCCCCGGCTTTCCTGCCCGCTCGTCGCCTTCACCCACATGGGAGACGGCGCGCTCGCCCACGCGGACGAGCTGCTCCGCCTCCCGCATCGCGCCGGAACGCGCCTGGTCCTCGGGGAGGACCTGCTCCGGTTGGAGTTCTCGCGTGGCCAAGAACAAGCGTGACCAGAAGCGAGCGCCGAGCCTACCCCGGAAGGCGACCGACCTGCGGCAGGCGCGGCTCCACGAGCTCGACCGCGATCAGCGCTCGATCCTCGTCTACCTCGCGCTGCCGCGCGAGCGGGCGATCGCCCTGCTCAAGCGGCTCAACCTGACTATGACCGGCTATCGACCGGAGGGGCTCGGCGACATCGAGCGCAGCGACCTGATCGCCGACGAGCTCGCCTCCTACCCGGAGCATCAAAAGACGATCCTCCAGGCGCTCGAGCGGGAGCTGGGGACCTTGCCGGACACGGAGGCGAGCCTCGGACCGGCGGCGATCCATCTCGCCCCTTTCTTCGCGCAGGAGGCGGGCGCGGCGAAGGCAATCGCCCGGATGCTCCTCGACACCGACCGGGATGTCCGGCAGGCGGGCATCGATCTGCTCGACGCGCTCGCCGACTTCTACCTGGGCGAGCCGCCGGAGGAGGGCGAGCCGCCAGCCGAGGCTTTACCTTCCCCGGGGGCGCCGGGCCCCGACCCGACCGAGCCGCTGCGGCGGGAGCTGTCGCGGGCCCGCGAGCGCGCCGAGGCGGCCGAGCGGGAACGGACGGCGACGGCTGACCAGCTCCAGGAGGCGCGGCGCGAGGCGGCCGAGACGCAGGTCGCGCTCGGGGAGATCCGGCGAGCACGCGCGGCCGCGGAGGCCGAGCGGGACAGGCTGCGGGCGAACCTGGATGCGCTCTCCTCCGGCCACTCCCCGGTCGAGCAGCGGCTCCGCCGGGAGAACGACGAGCAACGCGACCGGATCGCCCGGCTGGAGGAGGAGCGGCGCGTCCTCCGGATCGAGAAGGCCCGGCTCGAGGCGCGCGACCGGGCCGCGCCGGCGGAGCGGCCAGCACCCGAGCCCCCGAAGCCTCCTCTCGCGGGCGAGGAAGAGACGATCGAGGAAGCGCCGGCGAGCTGGCTCATGCCGGTCTTCACGAAGGAGTACTACGACTCGCTCTCCGGCTGGGAGCGGCGGCTCCAGCGGCTCGCGTTCGTCAAGGCGATGATGCTCGCCCAGGACCACCGCCATCCCTCCCTACGCGCCATCCCACTCGAGGGGCTGCCGAACCTCTACCGGATCCGGATCGCGACGGACGTCCGCCTGCTCTACCGGCGCGGCGAGGGGAACGTGATCGAGATCCTCCGGCTCATCGACCGCGAGGATCTCGATCGGTGGATCAAAGTCGAAAAATCCCGGACGTAGAGCGGGGCGAGGAACCTCCGGACCGGGCCCGGCCGGCGAGGAGGGCTTTGATGCGAGGCACGGTCGATCGGAGGGGAGTCGTTCACCCACTCGCAGCGCGACCGGCGACGGCGCTACTGCACCACCAGGACGCCCGCGTCGTTGCCGCCGTCGGGCGACCACGGGCCGGTGCGGCCGCAGGCGGTCCAGTAGCCGCCGTCGTCGGCGGAGAAGCGGGGGAGGAAGTCGTACTCGCCAGCCTCGGACGGCGCGGTGATCGGCCCCTGGTACTCGTACGCCGGCGGATTGCCCGAGCATGTGGAGCAGGACGCGTTGAACTGGGCGGGCGACCAGGTCCAGCCGGCGTCGGGGTCGGTCGGATCGGCGCCGACCGGGCCGACGCCGACCTCGGCGAGGATCCTCCCCTGGTTGCCGGCGCTGTCCGTGACACCGGCCATCTGCACGTGACCGTAGACCAGACCGGCGTCGGCCCCCGCGGCGGCGGTGATCGCGTAGGGCCACTGGAGCCAGCAGTTGTCCACCTTCACCCAGGCGACGGCGAGGGTCCCGGCGTTCGCCGGGAGGTAGGTCGGGTCCCAGGCGGTGTCGCAGTCCCTCCACGTCGCGCCGTGGTCGCCGGAGACGCGCGCGGCGAGCGCGTAGGTCCCGGCGGCCGGCGCGGTGAGCGTACCGCCGTACTCGTAGTTGCTGCCGCAGCCCTGGCAGCCCGCGTTGAACGCCGCGGTAAACCAGGTCCAGCCGCCCGTAGCTGGGTCGCTGCCCGCTGGACCATAGCCGACCTCGACCTCGAAATCTCCCTGGTTGCCGGCGACGCTGGTCACGCCGTTCGACAGGACCTGCGCGTAGACCGTGCTGGTCCCGCCGGGCTCCAGGTCGAGCGAGTGAGGGAACTGGAGGTCGCAGTTATCCACGGCCACCGTCGCGCCGGCGTCCCCGCCCGCGTCGATCTCCTCGGAGCCGGCGTCCACCCCGGCATCGACACCCGCGTCCTCGATCCTCCCCGCGTCGGGGGCCTCGACCGTGAGCACGCCCGCGTTCGCCGGCTCGTAGGGCCAATCCCACTTGGTGTCGCAGTCCACCCAGTCGACCCCGTCGAGGCTGAACCGGGTCACGAGCGCGTAGGTGCCCGGCGCGGGCGCGGTGAAGGTCCCGTCGTATTCGTAGTTGTTGCCGCAGTCCGCGCAACGCGCGTTGTAGGCGGCCGGAAAAAAGCTCCAGCCCGCGTCGCCGCCGGGGTTGCTGCCCGCCGGGCCGTAACCGACCTCGGCGTCGATGAGGCTGGGGTCGCCTCCCCCGGGGCCGGTGAGGCCCGGCACCCAGACCTGGCCGTAGATCGCGGGCGTCGCCGTCCCGGAGGTGACGGTGAGCGATGGCGGCGACTGCAGGTCGCAGCCGCCGATCCGGTGGCCCGCGTCCTCCCCACCGCCCGGGACCCCCGCGTCGACCTCGACGGTCAGCACGCCCGCGTTGGACGGGTTGTAAGGCGTGTCCCACTTGGTGTCGCAGTCCCGGAAGTGGACGCCGTCCAGGCTGAAGCGGTAGGCGAGCGCATAGCTTCCGGGACCCGGCGCGGGGAAGGAGCCCTCGTACTCATAGTTATTGCCGCAGTTCTGGCAGCTCGCGTTGTAAGTCGCCGAAAACCAGCTCCAGCCGCCGTCCGCGCCGGGATCGGCGCCCGTGGGCCCGTAACCGACCTCGGCGGTGATGAGCGCCGGGGTGCCGCCCCCGGGGCCGGTGATTCCCGGAGCCCAGACGCGGCCGAAGATCTCGGGCGTCGTGACCCCTGGCGCGACGTCGACCATCACCGGAGCCTGCAGGTCGCAGCCTCCGATGAACGGCCCCGCGTCGGCGCCCCCGTCGAGGGCGGCGACGGCCAGCGTGCCCTGGTTCGCGGGGTCGTAGGGGGACTGCGGCGTGTCGCCCTTCGCGTCGCAGGGCGTCCATGTCGCGCCCTGGTCGGTCGAGAAGCGGACGGCGAGCGCGAAGCTGCCCGCGGCGGCGGTCATGATGTTCCCCTGGAACTCGTCGTTGTTGCCGCAGCCGCCGCAGGAGGCGTTGTAGGTCGCGGGGAACCAACTCCAGGTCGAGTCCGGCGTCGAGCCCGAAGGGCCAAAGCCGACCTGGGCGGACAGGGCGGAAGGATCGCCGCCGGCGCCGGTCACGCCGGTGACGAGCACGCGGCCGTAAACGGGACCGGCCGGCGAGTCGGGTGCGGCGTCGAGCGCCTTCGGGAACTGCAAGACGCACCAGTCCACCGGCTGGACCACGTCGTAGGTGAACGCCTTCGCGGCCGTCGCCGTCTCGGTGCCCAGCGTCACGGTGACGTCGACCGGACCGCCGGCGGCGCCCGCCGGGGTGACGACGGTGAGCTGGGTCGCGCTGAGGAAGTGGAGGCCCGTCCCCGGCCGGCCGCCAAACGCGACGGCGATCCCATCCGCAAAGCCGTGCCCCGTCATCGCGACCGAGGTGTCTCCGGCCAGCGGACCGTGGTTCGGGACGATGGCCCCGATGGACAGGCCGCCGCCCGACAGGGGTCCACCGTCGCCGCCTTCACCGCCCGCGCCCGAATCGGCGGGACCGCTCGCCGGTGAAGGCGCGCAGGCGAAGAGGAGGGCGGCAAGCCACGCGATTGGGTCACGCACGGGGAGGCTCCGAGAGCTCAAACATCCGCTCCACCGCCGCCGCGGCGCCGAGCCGTGTCGCCTCCGGCAGCTCGATCCGCGGGGCGAGGTCCCGCAGGGCGAGGTAGAGCTTCGCCAGGGTGTTGCGCTTCATGTGCGGGCAGACGTTGCAGGCGCAGCCGCCGTCCCCCAGGGCAGGCAGGAGCGTCTTGCCCGGGGCCGCCCGCTCCATCTGATGGAAGATGCCCGCCTCGGTGGCCACGATGAACTCGCGGGTCCGGCTCTCGGCGACGCGCCGGAGGAGCGCGGTCGTGGAGCCGATGAAGTCCGCGCGGGCGAGCACGGCTGCCTCGCACTCCGGGTGGGCGATGACCTCCGCCTCCGGGTGGCTCGCCTGGAGGCGGACCAACTCGCGCTCGCTGAACTGCTCGTGGACGACGCAGGTCCCCGGCCAGAGGACGAGCTCGCGCCCCGTGCGGCGGGCGACCCAGGCCCCGAGGTGGCGATCCGGCGCGAAGAGCACCGTCTCGTCCGCCGGGAGGCTCCTCACGATCCGCTCGGCGTTCGAGGAGGTGCAGATGACATCCGAGAGCGCCTTCACCTCGGCGGAGCAATTAATGTAGGAGACCGCGACCGCGCCTTCGTGCCGGGAGCGCCAGGCGCGGAACGCGTCCGGAGGGCAGGAGTCGGCGAGCGAGCAGCCCGCTTCGAGGTCCGGCAGGACCACGATGCTCTTCGGATTCAGGATCTTCGCGACCTCCGCCATGAAGTGGACGCCGCAGAAGACGATCACCGGCGCCTCGGCCTTCGCAGCCGCCCGCGCGAGCTGGAGCGAGTCGCCAAGATGGTCGGCGAGGTCCTGGATCTCCGAGTCCTGGTAGTAGTGGGCGAGGAGGATCGCGCCGCGCTCGCGCTTGAGGCGCCGGATCTCGTCGGGCAGCCGCAGCTCCGAAGGGATCTCAACCTCGGGCGCCTCTGACTTTCCCCGATCCGGATTCGGCGAAAGATCCATCGCCCGGCGTCATAGCACAGCCCCCGGCGGCCGGCCACGGGGCCCAGCCCCCGGGCAAGGGCCTCGGGCAAAGTCGCGAGAGACCGTGCGCGGCGAACTCCGTTCCCATTCCCGTTCCCGAGCGACGTTCCCCAAGACCCCGTGGCCGATGAGGTCTTGGGCCCTGGGGTACGCCGGTCCCGGCGCATCTTGCCCTCGACCCATCGGAGCGTGCCCCCTCGCGCTCGCTCCACTCGCCTCAAGGAGAGGCTGCACGGGCACGAGTAGAAGCTCCACTCGCTCGATCGGAGCTTCTCCGGGTCCGACGGTCGCCCCTCCGGGCGCCGGTGGAACGTCTCCTCGAACGACCGTCGCGGCTCCTGGCACGAGTGCAACTTCCTCCTGGCCGGCGATCGCGCCTCGAAGCGCCAGCCGGACGTCTCCTCGGCCGCGTGCGGCATCCCCGGGCGCAGATGGAGCGTCCCGCCGGTTGACGGTCGCGTCTCCGTCCGCCGGTGCGCCGTCTCCTCCGCCGATCGTGACGCCTCCCCGCGCGAACGAGCCCCCCGAACAGCTCCCTACATCCCGGTCTCGGCCCCGGGGTTGTCACGAGCGGCCGGCGTACCCACCTTCACCGCTCCACGCGCCGGAGGACGGCGCAACTCACGAGGAGAGACCATGGCAGACAACGGCATCGTCATCCGCTGGGCCCGGCCCGTCGCCGGACGCGAGGGACACGCCAGCGAGCTGTTCAACACGTTCACGACGTACCTCGGCAAGCAGCAGCAGCAGGGCAACATCGAGAACTACGAGCCGGTGATGCTCGCGCCGAACGGCGGGCCGGTGGGCGGCTACATCCTGGTGCGCGGGACGCGGCCGGCCCTGGACAAGCTCTCCACGTCCGACGACTTCCTGAACCTCGTCACCCAGGCGACGCTCGTGCTCAAGCACGTCGCGATCGACCACGCCTACCTGGGCGAGGCGCTCAGGACCCAGATGGGGCGCCTCCAGAAGTACGCCCCCCAGGCGCGCCTCGAGATCAAGTAGCGGTTAAGCACGGGGACCCCCTCCCCTCTCTCCTGTCCGGAGAGAGGGGAGGGACCTGCACGGATTGACCAGGGCCGGGGCCCGGGAGGCCGGCTTCGACGCCCGCCTCGCGAAGCCACCAATCTCCTGGATCCCCATGGGTATCGATTTTCCGGGCGTGGAACGGTTGCGCCCGACCTTCTGGAGCGCGGGCCGTCAGATCCTCTCGACCTGCCCCACCTCGACCCAGCCCTCGAGGCCGTTGGCGAGCCGGACCCGCGCCCAGCCGTCCTGCCGGTCGCGCAGGAGGACCTCAAGCCCCTCGTGGATCTCGAAGCTCTTCGGCCGATCGGGGCCGGGGCCGGAGCGGACGGGGACCACCTTGGCCACGACGACGGCGAAGGGGAGCGCCTGGGTCCGCGCGCTCGCCCAGGCGAGCGCGCCGCAGGCGAGGGCCGCCACGAGGATCGCGACCGGGAGAGAGCGCGCGCGCCGGCGCAGCGCGTGGATCGCGAAGGCGAGGACCCAGAGCGCGCCGAACAGCCAGGTGAGGGCCGCCGCGGGCAGCCCCTGGAGGAGCCGCTGGAGCGGGCCGCCGCCGAGGCTGCCGCCGACGACCTTGTCCACGCGCCGCTCGAAGACCCGGTCGAGGTTGCGACGCGCGTCGGCGTCCCACGGCGAGAGCTTCAGCGCCCGCGACAGGTGGAGCACCGCCTGGCCGACGTCCCCGGCCTGCGCGGCGGCCGTCCCGAGGTCGTACTCCAGATCGGCGCTCTCGCCGCCCGCCGCGATCGCGGCCAGGTAGCCCTTCTCCGCCCCGGCGTAATCGCGGGCGAGGTAGGCCTGCTCGGCCTGCCGCACGCGGTCGGAGGCGCCCGCGGGCGTCGTGGTCAGGCCCGCGAGGCAAGAGGGCATCGCGAGGAGCGTTGCAAGGACGGCCTTCACGCCACCCCCCTCTTCCAGTCCGAGCGTTCGAGCGCGTCGATGCCCCACTCCACCCGGGACAAGAGGTCCTTGCCACCGTCGGGGCCGTGGGCGCCGGGCGCGTACCGGTGGGCCTCGCAGGCGGCGAGCGCGTCCACCGCCGCCTGGGCCGCCTCGCCGGGCGCCCCGAGCGACCGCAGCCGGTCGAGCAGCTCGTCGTGCGAGAGCCCCGAGAGCTTCCCGCCGGCCCGATCCTCCAGGTAGCCGACGAGGGCCGCGGTCAGCTCGGCGGGAACAGCGTCCCGGTTCGCCCCCGCGAGCATCGCCCGCGCGGCCCGGACGCGCCGGCGGGCGACCCGGTACGCCTTGCGCATCCTCGTCTCCGGCGCGGCCCGCTCCCGGCGGCGCCGCAGCTCCTCCGCGGCCCAGAGCAGCGCGACCGCGGACGGCGGGAGGGCGACGGTCATCCAGAGCGCGCGGCCAGAGAGCGGCGGCAGGCGCGATTGCCAGAGGGCGGGGTGGGAGCGCAGCGGCGAGAAGCTCGCCTCCAGGACATTCTGGGCGCCGCGGGCGGGCAAGCCCGGGCCCGAGGCGCCCGCGGTCACCGCGAGCTTCATCGGCGGGGTGGTCATCGTCCGGTAGGCCCGGGCGACGGGATCGAACACGGACCAGGCGAGCGGAGGGAGGGAGAACTCGCCCGTCCGCTCGCCGATCAGGACGACCTCGACCTCCCGCGTCCCGCCGAACCGGTCGCCCGTGATCGCCGGCTTGTCTTTCGAGGTGGGGTCGTAGGCGCGAAGCCCTGGGATCTCCGGGAGCCTCGGCAGCTCGATCGCGTGCAAGTTGCCCGTGCCCTGCGCGAGGAGGGTCAGCGTGGCCGGCTCGCCGGCGGGGACGGAGGCGGGCGAGAGGGAGGCGGAGAGACGCCACGATCCCACGTTCGCCGTGGAGAAGCCGGCCGGCGCCCCCGGCGGCAGCGGCAGCGCTTCGACCACGAGCGCCCCCGTCGAACGGTGCAGCTTGCGGCCGCGGAAGAAGAGGCCGCCCGCGCCGACGTCCACCTCGGCTGGTCCGATGGTGAGCGAGCCCGCCCGGCTCGGGAAGAGCGCCTTCTTCTTGACGAGGTAGGCCTGGTAGGGCACGCCGCCGACGTTCTGGACCGAGGGCAGCGGGTGGACCGGGGTGGCGATGTCTTCGCCCCAGAAGCCGTCGAAGCCCGGCAGCTTCAGCTCGTCGAACTCGTTGACCTCGACGCGGGTGAAGAGCCGGACGGTGTAGGTCACCTGCTGGCCGAGATAGACCTGCCGCCGGTCGAGCGTCGCCGAGAGGAAGACGTCCTGGTTTCCGATCGGCTGGCCGCCGCCGAAGAACTGCTGGAACGGATCGCCGTCGTCGTCCGGGAACGGATTGGGGAAGCCGAACGCGGAGAATGGGTTCTGCGCCGGCGCCCGACGGGCCCGAGGCGCGCCGCCGGCGGCGACGACCTGCAGCCGGACCGGAGTGCTCTTGTAGAGCACTCCCTGGACGATGGCCGCGGCCGCAGGGAGGACGAGGGTGCCCGTCCCGGTGGGCTGGTAGCTCACGCGCCAGATCGTGGAGCGGGCGATGTCCATCCCCCCAGGCCCGAGCGAGAAGCTCGACTGCTGCGACTGCGTGCGGCCCAGCTCCCGCAGGCGTGGGATCGAAGGGATCTCGACGCGCTGGATCTCGCCTTCGCCGTGGACGGTGATCGTCACCGTCAGGGTCACGGTCTGATCGAGCGCGACCACGTCCTGGTCGACCTCGGAGGTGACCTGGACCCGGTCCTCTCCGGCCCACGCCGGGGCCGCGGCGAGGCAGAGGAGCGCCGCGAGGCTACCAGTCTTTTTCCACATCCTGGGTCCTCTGCTTCTGGAGCCGCCGGAACTTCCAGAGCTGGAAGCTCTTCTCCCGCTGCCGGAGCGCGTCGAGGAGCTGCTCGGCCTGCTGCTTGTCGAGCGGCTGCGCCTGGGCCGTCCGCGGGTTGTGCTCGTCGCCGGCGCCGCCGTCCCTCCGGCCGCCGTCCTGCCCCTCCTGCGCCGCCCCTCCCTGCTGGCCCCCGTCACCCGCGCCACCGTCCTCGCCTTGCGAGCCGTTCCGATTGCCCTGGCCGCCGTCACCGGGCCCGGCGTCGCCGCTGCCTCCGTCCCCTCGTCCGCCGTCGTTCTGCCCCCCATCCTCTCCGCCGTCCTGACCGCCGTCCCGCCCCCCATCCTGCCCCCCATCCTGCCCCCCATCCTGCCCCCCATCCTGCCCCCCGTCGTTCGGCGGCGGGGGCGCTAGGAGCAGCTCGAGGTTGTGCCGCGCGTCGTCGAAGGCGGGGTCGAGCAGCAGCGCCCGCTCGTACGCCTGCGCCGCCTCCTGGTTCCGGCCGAGATCCCAGAGGGCGTTGCCGAGGTTGAAGTAGTCCTGCTTCTTGAGGGAGCCGTCCTTCGCGGACAGCGCGGAGAGATAGGCGGCCCGGGCCTCGTCGCGCCGGCCGAGCTTGTAGAGCGCGTTGCCGCGATCGAAGGCGATCCGCGGATCGTCCGGCCGCGCGAGCTGCGCGTCCTCGTAACCGTGCAGGGCCTCGTCGTACTTGCCCCGGCGGTAGGCGTCGTTGCCGCGCTCGACCGCGGGATCGGGCCGGTCGAAGAGGCCGCCGAGGCTCGCGAGGAGGAGCGCGAAGACCACCCGCCTCACGGCGCCCCCCGCTCGCGCCGCCCCTCCCGCAGGGACGCGCCGAGGAGGAGGAGCAACAGGCCCGGGAGGGCGAAGTCCGGGTACGCCTCGGCGTACTCCACGGTCATGTGGCTCTCGAACTCGGCCCTGTCGAGCCGGTCGAGCTCCTCGGTCACCGCCGGCATGCCCACGTCGCCGGCCGTGCTGTGGAAATAGCGCCCGCCCGTCTTGTCGGCGATCTCCCGCAGGACCTCCTCGTTCAGGCGGGTCATCACCGTCTGGCCGAGCTTGTCGCGCTTGTAGCCGGCGAAGCGGCCCTTCTCGTCGAACGTCGGGATGGGCTCGCCGGTCGTGCTGCCGATCCCCACGGTGTAAACGCGGATGCCGGCCCCGGCCACCTGCCCCAGGGCGTCCTCGAGCCCCGGCTCGTGGTCCTCGCCGTCGGTCAGGAGGACGATGGCCCGGCCGCGGGCGATGCCCCCGCCCCCATCGAGCACCTGCTTGGCGGTGAGCAGGGCCGCGGAGAGCGAGGTCCCCTGCTGCGGCACCGAGTTCACGTCGATCGCCCGGAGGAAGAGCTTGGCCGCCGCGGTGTCGGTGGTGAGCGGACACTGCACGAAGGCGTCGGCGGCGAAGACGACGATGCCGATCCGGTCGCCGCGCAGCCGGTCGAGCAGATCGGAGAGCTCGAGCTTCGCCCGTTCCAGGCGCGAGGGGCGGATGTCCTGGGCGAGCATGCTGCGCGAGGCGTCCAGGGCCACGACCACGTCGATGCCGGTCCGCTTGGTCAGGGTGCTCGACGTGCCGCACTGCGGCTCCGCGAGCGCGAAGGCGAGGAGCGCGCTGCCGAGCGCGAGCGATGCGCCGCGGACCGCGATGCGTCCCGGGCTGCGCCCCCCGAGCGCCCGCGCCATCGCCCGCGCGTCGATGAGCGCGCGCAAGAGGCGCGTTCGGGCCCGCGCCCGCCAGGCCCAGAGGAGCCCGAGGGCGAGGGCCAGCGCCGGCAGCCAGAGCAGCTCGGGGTGGGCGAGGCGAACCGGCATCCCGAGCCAGTCCATCTGGATCGCGTGGATCACGGCAGGGGCCTCAAGACGGTCGCCTGCAAGAGGAGGCCCAGCAGCGCGAGCAGCACGCCCGGCAGGAGCCACGCCCGGAACAGCTCGCGGTAACGCGCGTACCGGGCGCCCTCGATGATCTTGCTCTTCTGGAGCCGATCGAGCACGTCCCGGAAGCTGTTCTGGAGCGACGCCTTGTCGGTGGCGACGTACATCTTCCCGCCGGTGGTCTTCGCGATCTGCTTGAGCAGGTCGGGGTTCACGTCGATGTCGACCATTTGGTAGGCGGGGCGGCCGAAGAGGTTCTTGCCGACCGGGTAGGGGACCTTGCCGCCCTTGCCGACGAGGATCGTGTAGACCTTGATGCCGTACTGCTTGGCGATGTCCGCCGCCTGCTCGGGGGCGATGTTGCCCGCGTTGTTGCCGCCGTCGGTGATCAGGAGGATCACCTTGCTCTTGGCGTCCGACTCGCGCAGCCGGTTGACCGCGGTCGCGAGCGCGTTGCCGATGGCGGTCCCATCCTCGATGACCCCGCAGCGGACGTCGGCGAGGATCCGCCGCAACATCGCGTAGTCGAGGGTCAGCGGGCACTGCGTGTACGCCTCGCCGGCGAAGACGACGAGGCCCACCCGGTCGTTCGTCCGGCTCTGGATGAAGTCGTCGATCACGTCCTTGGCGACGCTGATCCGGTCCTTGGGCTGGAAGTCGGCGGCCAGCATCGAGGTGGAGATGTCGAAGGCGATCACGATGTCGATGCCCTGCACGGTCACGTCCTCGGCGGCCGAGGTCCGCACGCGCGGCTCGGCGAGCGCGACCGCGGCGAAGGTCACGGCCAGCGCGTAGCAGGCGGCCGGCAGCCACGTCGCGCCCGCCCAGAAGCCGCGCCGCTTGAGCAGGGGGAGCGCGGCGGGATGGCGCAGGACGGCGCCGTGACGGCCCTTCACGAGCTGGAGCCGCAGGACGAGCGGCCCCGCCGCGAGGAGCAGGAGCGCCCAGGGATGGGCGAGCTGGACGGTCTCGCTCACGCCGCGGCCTCCGGCGCGGCCGCCACGCGGGTGCGGATCACGATCTGACGGCAGCGCGAGAGCGCCTCCTTGCAGTCGTCGGGCGTGGGCTCGGCCTTGGCGAACTTCGCGAGGTCCCCCTGCGCGCACAGCCAGGCGACGTCGGCGAGCCGGAGCCCTTCGGTCGGCAGGCGGGCCAGCTCGGCCTGCAGCTCCGTCGATGTCATGTCGAGGGCGAGGATGCCGTACCGGGCGGAGAGATAGGCCCGCAGGGCGAGCGAGAGCCGCAGGTGGAACTCCTTGAAGCGGCCCTTCGCGGGCAGCCCCTCGCCCTCCAGAGCGGCGAGCGCGGCGAGCGCCGCCTCGTCGGCCGGGACCGGCGGCGGCGCGGGGGCGGCCTCGCCGCGGCGCGGCCGGCGGCGCCACCAGCCGGCGGCCGCCACCAGCAGCGAGAGCGCGGCGAGGCCCGCGAGCCCGATCCAGAGCAGCCGGTAGCTGCGCACGGTCACCGCCACGGGACCGCGGATGTCGCGCCGCTTCCTGTCCTTCACGATGTCGGGGGCGATCCCCTTCACCGTGGGGCCGGGGAGCGAGAGCGCCTGGCCCGGACCGCCCGCGAGCGCGATGTCCGGGATCGCCTGCGGGCCGAGCTTGAAGAGGGCGAGCTTCAGGCCGAACCGGGTCGTCACGAGCTTGCCCGCCGGGACGTCCTCCCGCGTCTGCCCGATCAGGACGAACGGGTCGAGCTTCTGCGTGGGGGCGAGGCTCCAGTGCTCGCCGGGGGCGTGCTTCACCTCCACGGTCACGGTGAAGGGCTGCCCGAGCCGCGCCTCGGACACGCCGGAGGTCGCGACGGCCGAACGCGGTCCGTCGCCGCCCGGCGCCGCGGCCTTCGCCGCCCGGGCCACGGGCGCGCCCCGCGCCACCCCTCCTGCCTGGAGAAGGAGGAGCAGCGGTGCGATCCGCAGCGCCGCCCTCATGCCCCCAGCCTCCGCGCCCGGGCGTGGAAGAAGGAGACGAGCGGCTTCACGTAGTCGCCCTCGCAGGAGAGCTCGACGTGGTCGATCCCGAGCCGCGCGAACAGCCGCCGCCGCTCGCTTTTCAGCTCCCGGAACGCCGCCGCGTACTCCGCCCGCACGGCCGAGCTGCCGGTGTCGACATAGGCGACCTCCCCCGTCTCCGGGTCCTGCACGAGCACGAGGCCGGCGCGCGGCAGCGCCGTCTCCATCGGGTCCACGACCACGAGCGGCACCACGTCGTGACGCCGCACGGCGAGCGTGAGCGGCGTGCCGTAGCCCCCGCCGCCCGCCGGCTGGAGGAAATCCGAGAGGACGAAGGCGATGGCCCGCCGGTGGAGCGCCCGGCGCAGGAAGGTGAGGGCGGCCCCGAGGTCCGTCCTAGTCCCTCGCGCCCGGTGGGAGAGGATCTCGCTCACGATCCGCATGACGTGCTTGCGGCCGCGCTTGGGCGGCACGAACCGCTCGACCCGGTCGGAGAAGAGGACGAGCCCGGTCCGGTCGTCGTTCGCGGCGGCCGAGAAGGCGAGCAGCGAGGCCAGCTCCGCCGCGACCTCGGCCTTCGCCTTCTTCCGGCTGCCGAAGCCGACCGAGCCGGAGGCGTCGACGAGGAGCATGACCGTCAGCTCCCGCTCCTCGGTGAAGACCTTCACGTAGGCGTCGTTCATCCGCGCCGAGACGTTCCAGTCGATCGCCCGCACGTCGTCGCCGGGCTGGTAGAGCCGGACCTCGTCGAACGCCATCCCCCGCCCCTTGAAGACCGAGTGGTACTGGCCGGCGAGCCGGTCGTTGACCGCGCGGCGGGTGGTGATCTCCAGCCGCCGGACGGTGCGCAGGAGCTCCTGGCGGCGCGAGGTCGCGGCTTGCGCCGCCTCGTCCGCGGGCCGGGGGGCGCGAGAGATCGTCGGTCGGGGCACGTTCGGGAGGGAGAGGGCCCGGGGCGGGGGCTACGGCACCTCGACGCGCTCGAAGATCCGCTGGACCACCCGGTCGCTCGTCAGCTCCTCGGCCTCGGCCTCGTAGGTGAGGCTCACGCGGTGGCGCAGCACGTCGAGCCCGACCGCCTTCACGTCCTCCGGGGTCACGAAGCCCCGGTGGCGCAGGAAGGCGTGGGCCCGGGCGGCCGCGACCAGGCAGAGCGAGGCCCGCGGCGACGCCCCCATCTGGATGGACGGGCGCAGCTCCTTGAGCCCCGCCTCCTCGGGCTGCCGGCTCGCGAAGACGAGCCGCACGACGTACTCCTTGATCTTGTCGTCCACGTACACCTGCGCGACCGCGGAGCGTGCCTTGAGGATCTCCGCCGTCCCGACGACCCGGGCCGCCTTGGGGGGCGCCGCGGCGCTCATCCGGTCGATGATCGCCCGCTCCTCGTCGCGCGTGGGGTAGAACACCTTGACATGCATCATGAAGCGGTCGACCTGGGCCTCGGGCAACGGGTAGGTCCCCTCCTGCTCGATCGGGTTCTGGGTCGCGAGGACGAGGAAGGGCGAGGGGAGCGGGAACGTCGTCTCTCCGATCGTGACCTGCCGCTCCTGCATCGATTCGAGCAGCGCCGACTGGACCTTGGCCGGCGCGCGGTTGATCTCGTCGGCGAGCACGAGGTTCGCGAAGACGGGCCCCCGGCGGACGGAGAAGCTCGCCTGCGCCTGGTTGTAGATCTGCGTGCCGACGAGGTCGGCGGGCAAGAGGTCCGGCGTGAACTGGATTCGCTGGAACCTCGCGTCGATGGCGTCGGCGAGCGTCCGGATCGCGAGCGTCTTGGCGAGTCCGGGCACCCCTTCGAGCAGCACGTGGCCATCCGCGAGCAGGCCGATGAGCACCCGCTCCAGCATCGCCTTCTGCCCGACGATCACCTTGCTCGTCTCGGCGAGGAGGCTGTCGGTAAACGCGCTTTCGCGCGCGACCATCTCGTTCAGGGCACGGATGTCCGAGTCCATCGACTCCTCCTTCAGGTCCGCAAGAGAGGCCCGATTGATACCAGCCGCCGGCCCCGAGTTTCAACAGGCAAGGCGTGGACCTATTCCCTCGGCAGGCGCGATTGAACCCGTCTTATTCACGGTCCGGCTGCTGCGGCGTCCGATCCCGCGCCTGCGAAGGGCGTGCTCGCTCCTTCCTCCTGCGGCGTGCTTCAGCACGCCTCGTCGG
>JAKAPL010000038.1 GCA_021807105.1 Myxococcales bacterium
GACGAGGCGTGCGTAAAGCACGCCGCAGGAGGAAGGAGCGAGCACGCCCTTCGCAGGCGCGGGATCGGACGCCGCAGCAGCCGGACCGTGAATAAGACGGGTTCAAGGGTGGGCCGGCGATCCGGACGGCGACGGAGCTGCCGCACTGACGCTCGGGACCGGCCGGTCCCGGGGACGGGTTTGGAGGCGACGACGTGGACAGGAGGATGAACATGCGGTGGGAGAAGCTGCGGGACATGAGCAAGGACGATCTGCTGGCGCTCTTCGGGCTGGAGACGCGGCGGGGATTCTGGGGAAGCCTGCTGCCGGGCGTGGGTCTGGTGGGCGCGGGGCTCCTCATCGGCGCCGGCCTCGGGCTGATGCTCGCGCCGCGGTCGGGCCACGAGCTGCGCCGCGACCTCCGGGAGCGCTACGCCTCGAAGGTGGCCGGCCTCTCGGAGACGCCCGCTCAGCCGATGTAGGCGCGGGAGCCTCGCGCCCCCGCACCGCCCCTCACCCCTCGTCTCCAACAGGCGCGGTCCTAGGGTCTCGGCGCGGCGCGGAGATCCTCGGATGTCGTGAGACAGGCGGCGAGGACCGCGGACCAGACGCCGTCGCGCCCCTCGCCCGTCCGGGCGGAGAAGCCGAGCACCGCGCCGGGCAGCTCGAGGGCACGGGCGATCCGCGCGAGCGCGGGCGCCACCTCGCGGCGGGAGAGCTTGTCGGTCTTCGTCGCCACGACGAAGAAGGGTTTGCCGATCTGCCGGAGCCAGCCGGCCATCACGCCGTCCAGCTCCGACGGCGGGTGGCGCGCGTCGACGAGCGAGACCACGCTCGCGAGCGACGGCCGCCCCGCGACGTAGCCCTCGATCATCTCCTTCCAGCGCGCCGTCTCCTCGCGGGGCGCGGTCGAGTAGCCGTATCCCGGCAGGTCGCAGAGCGAAAGCTCGCGCCGCGCGCCGCCGGCCTCGACGCGGACGCGGAAGAAGTTCAAGAGCCGCGTCTGGCCCGGCGCGCCGGAGACCCGCGCGAGCTTCCGGCGGCCAAGGAGCGCGTTGATGGCCGACGACTTGCCGACGTTCGAGCGGCCCATGAAGCAGATCTCGGGGAGGTCCGGCGGGGGCGCGCCGGCGAGGGCCGCGGCGGATTGCACGAAGGACGAATCGAGGACCCGGAAGCTCGTCACGCGGGCCCCCTCGCGAAACGAGGCAGGCCGGCAGCTCGCGCCCCGCCGCCCCGGGGGGCGGCCTGCGCCGGTCCCCCGGATGGAGCCGGAGGACTCCCGCGAACGCCGCCGCTCACGCCCGCAGCCCCTTCGCCTTCCCGAGCGCGGCGGCGAGGTCGGCGAAGAACTTCGCGAACGCCTCCTTGTTCTTGTGCGCCGCGCCCGCGAGGACCACCTCGCCATCCGGCCGGACCCGCAGCCAGAGCCGGCGGTGGGAGGTGTAGAAGGCGATCGTGAGGCCGAGGAAGAGGACGACGCAGCCGGCGAGCCAGAAGAGGTAGCCGGGGTCGCGCGCGACCTGGAGGCCGGTCTCGTAGAACGGCTCCATCCCGTCGAACGCGAGGCCGTACGCGCCGCCGCGGTTCCGGGCGTCGAAGTCGGGGTAGCGCTGGAAGACCCAGAAGCTCGTACGGCTCCCGTCCGCCGCCGTCCGCTCGATCTGCAGCGCGGGGCCGAGGCTTTCGAACCGATCGGTGTAGTTGACCGCCTTGAAGACGGTGCCGCCGGGCATCGTCACCGCGCCGTCCTTCTCGAGCTTCGCGGTCGTCTTCTTCCGCGTGGCCAGCTCCGTGACCTCGATCTTCACCCGATCGCGGCTCGGGTCGGCCTGGTAGCTCGCCTGATAAAACGTCCAGCCGCCGTGCACGAGGGGTTCGCCGACTCGGATCGTCTTCTCCTCGATCGTCCGCCCGCCGGGCCCGAGCACCGACAGGTCGCTCTCGTAGGAGCGCGGGCTGCCGTCCGTGTAGCGCAGCAGCCGGAAGTCGTCGACGCGGACCGTGAAGCCGAGCGGCTCCTTGTAGACCGTCCCGGAGGCCGTCTTGCGGAAGATGAAGTCGAACGTGCCGCCGTCCTGGGGGACGTCGATAGACCCCTCCTTGCCCCAGAGCCGGCCGGCGAGCGCGCCGCCCAGGATCAGGAAGAGCGAGAGGTGGACGATCCAGACGCCGAAGCGGGAGTAGCGCCCCTTCTCGGCGAAGACGAAGGCGGTCCCCGCCTCCGGCCCCTCGCCCGCCTCGAGCAGCTCGGGCGTGAAGCCGCGCGCCCGCAGGAGCGCGGCGGCCTCGGCGGCGGCGTTCGCCGGGGGAACGGCCGCCCGCAACCGGATCACGTGCTGGATGCCGCGGAGCTGCGCGTCGGCGAGCCGCTTGTTCGGCCGCAGCGCGATCTGGAAGATGCGCGGCAGCCGCTCGATCGTGCAGGCCGTCAGGTTGAGCGTCAGCAGGACGAGGAGGAGGACGAACCACCACGAGTGGAAGAGGTCGTTCAGGCCGAAGAAGACGTAGGCGGGGAAGTACCAGGCGTGGCCGATGGCCGCGCGGATCTCGGTCATCGGCCGGTTCTCGGGGTTCGCGAACGTGCCGAGCGTGCAGGCGGCGGCGATGAGGAAGAGCAGCGGGATCGTCAGGCGCAGCGAGGCGCCGGCTTCCCAGACGACGTCCGCGAGATCGCGCCGCCGCCGGTCGAGGGCCTCCTGGGGCAGGGCCGCCGCGGGGGCCGTCATGGCGAGCCGCGGCTGCGCGCGGAGGCTTTCTCCGCGCTCCAGTGGTCGATGAGCCGGACCGCGGTCTGGTAGTCGAACGGCGAGAGCGACGGGGAGCCCGGGAGGTGGCAGGCCCGGCAGGTCCGCTCCCCCGGATCGCGCAGGCCGACCGCGCGCGCGAGCTCCGCGTCGCGCATCACGTACTCGGGCGCGTAGGACTCGCCCGCCCCGTGGCAGGTCTCGCAGGGGATGCCTTCCCGCTCGGCGCGGGTCGGCGGCTTGTCCCAGACCGCGGTCTTCGTGAGCGGCACCTCGGGGGCGTGGCAATGGAGGCAGGCGAGATCGCGCCGGTGCGCGGGATCGAGGCTCTCGGCCGCGCGTGCGTGGGGGCCCGCGGACCAAGCCGCGTACGCCTTCGGGTGGCAGGCCGCGCACGTCCGCGACCCGACGCGGTCGGCCGCCCGCGCCGCGGCGGGGAGGACCAGGGCGGCGCCGAGGAGCAGGGTCTGCCGAGGGTTCATCGCGGGCAACGCTATAACGGAGACGCCCCGGGCGAAGCAACGGCCTTGCCTGCCGCGCCGTCGTCTCCGAGAATGCCGCCATGGACATCGAACGCGACCGCCATCACTTCGACCGCTGGGCGCCCCGCTACGACCGGAGCCCGGCACAGTGGCTGCTCTTCTCGCCCGCGCACGAGCAGGTGCTCGTCCTGGCCGAGGCCGCCGGCGCCCACCCGCGCGACATCCTCGACCTCGGCTGCGGCACCGGCCGGCTGATCGAGCGGGCCGCGCGCCGCTGGCCGGACGCCCGCCTCGTCGGCATCGACCCGTCGCCGGCCATGATCGCCGAGGCGCGCCGCAAGACGGCCAACGACTCGCGGATGCACTTCGAGGTCGCCGAGGCCGCGGCCCTTCCCCTTCCGGACGCCTGCATCGACCTCGCGGTGACGACGCTCTCGTTCCACCACTGGGGCGATCAGCCGGCCGGGCTGCGCGAGGTCGCCCGCGTGCTCCGCCCGGGGGGAGTCTTCGTCCTCGCGGACATCACGCCGCCGCTCCTCCTGCGGCCGGTCCTGCGGCGGTTCCACGCGCCGCGCGCGCGCCGCCGCCTCTTCGCGCAAGCGGGGCTGGAGGTCGCCGCGGAGAGGCGGCCGCTGCGGCTGGGGGGGACGGTCCTCCTCACCGCGGCGAGTCGGCGGTGATCAAATACCTCGGTTCCAAGCGGACGCTGCTCCCGGTGATCCTCGACGCGGTGCGCCGCTCCACCGAGGCCCGCTCGGTCATCGATCTCTTCTCGGGAACTTCGCGCGTCGGCCACGCCCTGAAGGCGGCCGGCTATCAGGTGCTGTCGAACGACCACAACGCCTACGCCGCGACGCTCGCCCGCTGCTACGTGCAGGCCGACGCCGAGGAGCTGTTCGAGCCCGCCCGCCGGCTGGTCCGCGAGCTGAACGCCCTCCCGGGGAGGCCGGGCTACTTCACCGAGACCTTCTGTCTCCGCTCGCGCTTCTTCCAGCCGAAGAACGGCGAGCGGGTCGACGCGATCCGGGAGGCGATCGCCGCCAAGGGGCTCGCGCCGGAGCTGGAGGCGGTGCTGCTCGTCTCGCTGATGGAGGCGGCCGACCGGGTCGACTCCACCACCGGGTTGCAGATGGCGTATCTCAAGCGGTGGGCCCCGCGCGCCTCCAAGGACCTCGAGTTGAGGCTGCCGGCGCTGCTCCCTCGCCCGCGGCATGGCAAGTGCCGGGCGACCTGTCTCGACGCGTTCGACGCGGTGAAGGTGTTGGAGGCGGACGTCGCCTACCTCGACCCGCCGTACAACCAGCACTCGTACCTGGGCAACTACCACATCTGGGAATCGCTCGTTCGCTGGGACAAGCCCGAGGTCTACGGCGTCGCCTGCAAGCGGGTGGACGTCCGGGAGCGCCCGAGCGTCTTCAATTCGCGCCCCGGCTTCGCGGGGGCGATGCGAGCCCTCCTCGGAGCGGTCCGCGCCCCGCTGCTCGTGGTCTCGTTCAACAACGAGGGGTTCCTCGCGAGGCCGGAGATCGAGGCGATGCTCGCCGCGCTCTGGGGGGGAAAGGGGCAGGTGACGACCCTCGAGAACGACTTCAAGCGCTACGTCGGCGCCCAGATCGGCATCTTCAACCCGCGGGGGGAGAAGGTCGGTCGCGTCAGCCATCTGCGCAACAAAGAGTACCTCTACGTCGTCTCCCGAGAGGACCTAGCCGGGCGGCTGGCTCCGCTGGCGGCGCCGGAGGTCGCGCAGCTCACGCTCGCGCTCGGACGCTCGCCCGAGGGGCAGGAGAGGCGCGCGTCCGACGGCGGCTCGACGCGGATCGGCGGCGGAACGGAGAGCGGGGGGAGACCTCGTCCGTCGCCCCGATCGCAGCGCGGCCTTCATGGCCTTGAGCCCAACGCGGCCGAGGGCTTGCCCGCGCTCCCTCTTACGGACCGCCCGGCGGCGCTCCGCTCCTCCCGGTGAACGCCGGCTTCATTTCGCCTCCCGGCAGGAATGGACCGGCAGGTCGACGAGCGAGAAGAGGCGGTCCATCTGGCCCGGGAGCCTGCTCGCCGCGAGACGGCCGACCCCATCGAGGATCGCGGCTTCGGCGCTGTCGGCCGCGCCGCGCGCGGCGGCCTGCGTGGCCCCGACGATCGCGTGGTCGCCGTGACGGACGAGCGCCGCCTGGAGCGTCACGTCGGTCATGAAGAGCCCTCGATAGAGTCGCGAGGGAGTCCCCGGGTCGAGGTGCAGGACGACCGACAACTCGGCCGTGTCGGCCGTTCCGGCCGCGAGCCCCGCGCGGGTGATGCAGCTCGTCGCGGCGGCGAGGAGCGCCGCCTCCTCGGGACCCGGCGCGAGGACGCCGATGGTCACCTGCGCGAGGGCGTTCTTCGCGCGCCGCTCCTCCTGCGCACGGGTCGGCGGCGTGAGGCCGGGTTCGGCCCTGCCGACCGAGCGGACGAAGTCGGCGAGGCGCGAAGCCTGACCTGCCTCGGGCGCCGCCTGCCGGTACAGCCGCGCCGCGCCGAGGTGGTCCCCGGAGGCGGCGAGCGCCCTGGCTCGCGCGTCGAGCTTGTCGATCTCCTCGGCGAGCCGGCGCAGTCGGTCGAGCGGCCCGGCCGCGAGCGTCCGGCGGCTGACCCCCAACAGCAGGTGGTATCCCGCGACGTCCGTGCAAGAGTCCACCGGCGCGGCCCCTTCGAGGGTGACGTTCGCCGTGGTGCGGACCCAGTCCTGGAGGCTCTGGCCGGAGTCGGTCTCGCGCCCGGCCGTGCTCGTCGAGTGCTCCTCGGCGAGATCGCTCGCCACCACCCGCACGCGGATCTGCTCGGCGATGTCCTCGAGGGCGGCGCGCCGCGCGACCCCCACGGGGTCCGGGCCGGAGAGCGAGGCGCCTCCCACCCCGTAGAGCATGTCCGGACGGCCGCGAACGGGCTGCAGGATCCACGGGCGGCAGGGGCGCGCGGGAGGCGGCGGCGCGGGCGCTTTCGCCACCGGCGGCGCCCCGGCGCAGGCGCCGAGCCAGAATACCGCGGCGATCGCCCGCGTCGAACGGAGTGAGAGCCTGGGGTTCATCGAGGATGCCTCTATCATCGTTCCGGGAGTTTTCGAAGACGCCAGGGGCGCCAGGGGCGCTTGCCACCGTGGCGCGCGCCGCGCCAGAATGACCACCGGGTCCATGTCCCCCTCCTGCGCCCTACCCCTGCTCCTGGCCGCCGCGGCGAGCGCGCCGCGCACCGTCGTCCTCGGCATGGAGGCCCAGAGCGGCGTCTCACGGCAGACGGCGCAGGTCCTGACCGACGAGCTGGTGGCGCGCGTCCAGCAGCTCGCCACGGGCCGGAGCGTCCTTGGCCCCTCGGACATCCGGCGGCTCCTGGGCTATGAGGCCAAGCGGGCGAAGTTCGGGAGCGCCGACGTGAAGACGCTCGGGAAGGTCGGCGCCACGCTGGGCGCGGACGAGCTGGTCAGCGGGACCATCGCGCGGCTCGGCACGACGGTCTTGATCACCGTCAGCCGCTTCAACGTGGCCGAGGTCGCCATCCGCGCCGAACAGACGGAGAAACTCCAGCAGCCGAAGTCGCCGGACCTGCTCGCGGCGATCGACCGAATCGCGGCGCGCCTCTACCCGCCGCCCGCCGCGGACGAGCCGGTCGCGGCCGCCGATCCCTCCGGCACGAACCCGCCGGCGGGGACGTCCGCGTACGGCGCCTCCCAGCCGCCGGCCTACCCGCCGCAACCCTACGGCCAACCGGCCTACCCGCCGCAACCGTACGGCCAACCGGCCTACCCGCCTCCGGCGCCGGTCGATCCTCCGCCGGCCTATCCGCAGCCCTACTACACCCCCCCGCCGGCGACCTACGTCCCGCCGGCGTGGCCGGCCGATACCGCCGGCGAGGTCGCGGGGGCCATGCTGTCGATGCTCCCGTACCTCGCGCCCGTCCGCCCGCGATTCGTCGTCCGCCGCCCGTTCTTTCCCCCGCCATTTTTCTGATCTCCTCTTCCCCTCTCGCGAAAGGAAGCTCCATGGTCCGATTCCTGACCGCAATCCTGGCCGCCGCTGGGCTCGGGGGTTGCTGCACGACGTGCGCGACCGCGCCGTTCGATCCGGTCGCCGTCCGCTGTCCGGTGAGCGCCGACGCCCCGCCGGCGGGCGCGCATGTTCGGGTCGAGCGGATCTCGTGCGGTCCGGCGGCGACGAGGGACTGCCTCGCGAAGCTGCGCGATGCGGCCTGCGATTCCGGGGCGAGCGGGCTGTACGCGGTTCATCCCGAGCGGACGACCGGCGGGACCGATCTGGTCGCGTCGGTCGCCTGGACCGCGGCGGGCTGAGCGCCTTCACCCCTCCCGCGCGGCGGCCTCCAGCAGCTCGCCTGGCGGCGTGCGCGCGAGGTCGGCGGCGAGCGCCTCGACCCTCGCGGTCCTGGCGGCGCCGAGCGGCTCGATCGCCTCGCGGCGCCACTTCTCTCGCGCGACCTCGTCGAGATCCCCCGCGAGCGGGGAGCCCCGCGGGAAGAGCTTCTCGCGGGTGATCGTCCGGCCCGAGCGCAGCCCGACGGAGACCCGCGCGCCGAACGGCAGCCCCACCTGCCCCATGTCCGCTCCGGCGAGGGACGGCGCTCCGCCCGGCCGCGCGGCGAGGCGGCGAAAGAGCAGCCCACGCAGCCTCGCGCGCTGAACGGCCGGCAGCTCGCGGTGAAGGCGGAGCCCCTCGCGCAGCCCGAGGTCGAGCGCCCCGGGCCCGAGCAGCTCACGCGACCGGCGCCGGACCGCGAGCCAGTCCCAGAGCCCGAGGTTTCCCGCGAGCCGGTCCGGGCCCAGCCGGCCGGCGAGGTGGACGATCGTGTCCGCGGTGAACCGCCAGTCGTGCTCGACCCGCACGCGGCCCGCGAGATCGAGGAGGGCCGCCCGCTCGGCCGCGAGCCGCTCGTCGGCGAGCCCGCGCGCGGTCAGGTCGCCGTCGAGCAGCGTCACGGCCACCGCGACGCCGAGGTCGAAGGCGACGCTGGCGGACGAGAGCCGGCCGCGCTGCTCGCGGCCCAGCCGGTCCATCTCCACGGTGAGGAGCGAGGCCTGGACCACCACCCGTTCGACCTCGCGCGGGTCGACGGGCTCCGCGGCGAGGATCTCCCGCAGCGCGTCGATGGCCGTGTCGACGTAAGCGCAGCCGGGGTATGGCTTCACGGCCAGCGTCTCGGTGACCCAGGCCTCGCCCCAGCCGGAGAGCATCTGCGGGAGCGGCCGGAAGGCGAAGTGGCGCAGGAACCCACGCGGGTCCTCGAGGACCGTCCGGCATCCCGTCAGGCCGGCGGCGGCGAGGCGCGCGGCCTGGACGCCCGCGATCGCCGGGGTCGCCGCGGTGAGGAGCTTGCTGCCGGGCCCCAGGAAGCCGGGGAAGAGGCCGTAGTTCGGTTGGGCGAGCGCGATGCCGAGGGCGTCGGCGGTCCGCGCGGGGTCGAGCCCCAGCAGCCGGGAGGCGGCGCAGGCCGCGCCCGCGAGGTGGATGAAGCTCCAGAGCTGGCCGTTCTGCGGCCCGAGCAGGCACGCGGCGCCGAGCCTCCCCGCCACCTCGTTGGCGGCGGCCATCGCGCAGACGACCTCGCGAGGATCCGCCGCGAGCTCGGCGCCGAGGAGGAGCGGGACCCAGATCGCCGAGTGGCCGGTGTGGCCCATGAACAGATAGTCGTCGTAGTCGAGCGCCATCCCGCAGGCGGCGTTCCCGAGGAGCGCGTCGGCGAGCGAGCGGCGAACGCCCGTCGGAACGACGGGCAGCCGGCCGGGCGCCCCGTGCGCCTCGACCATGGCGAGCACCGCCCGCGCGGGCGCGCTGTGGCGGGCGGCGTGGGCGGCGGCGAGGACGGAGAGCACCTGCCCGGAGAGGCGCGCCCTCACCCGCCCGGGGACGCGGTCGAAGCCGAGCGTCGCGACCCACCGCGAGAGCTCGGCGGTCAGCGGCGCGGTGACGGCCTTCAACTTCCGGGGCGCTAATGGGCGACGAGCACCACGTCGCCCGTCTCGTCGGAGAGGAACAGCGCCTTCATCCCGACCAGGACGCCGACGGGGCGCGAGAGGCCCGCGGGCAAGGCCCCCTCGACCACCTGAGCGTGGTCGGGGACGCCGATCACGGTGGTCACGGCTCCCGTCGCCACGTCGATCTTGCGCAGCAGCGAGTTGAGCGCGTCCGCCACGTAGAGCTTGCCGGCGCCGTCGTAAGCGATTCCCGAGGGGGCGTGGAACTGCGCCGCGGCCCCGGTCCCGTCCGCGAAACCGCAGTTGCCGGCCTTTCCCGCGAGCGTCGTGAGCGCCCCGCTGCCGAGGTCGAGGGCGAGGACGGTGCAGTAGGCGGCGTCGGTGATGTAGAGCGTCCCTTCCCCGTCGAGCGCGAGGCCCCAGGGCTCGCGGAACGTCTCCGCCCGCGTCCCCGCGTCCGTGCCGGCCGGGGCCGGCCCCTCCCCGGCGATCGTCTGCACGTAGCCGGTCGCGATCTGCACCATGCGAATCGAGTGGTTGAGGGTGTCGGCGACGTAGAGGTCGCCCGAGCCGTCGTACACGATCCCCGTCGGCCAGTCGAACATCGCCGCCCCAGGGCCGTTCGCGCCCGAGCCGTCCAGATAAGCGCACCCACCCGCCATCCCGGCGATCGTGGTGACGGCGCCGGTCGCCACGACGACCTGCCGGATCGTGCAGTTGGCGGTGTCCGCGACGAAGAGGTTGCCCGCGCCGTCGTAAGCAAGCCCGTAGGGTTCGTTGAAGGAGGCCGACGCCCCGGCGCCGTCGGCGCTGCCGGCCGGTCCCGGCAAGCCGGCCAGCGTCGAGACGTTCGCTCCCTGGAGCGTGACCTGCCGGATGGTGTTGTTGCCGGTGTCCGCGACGAACAGGTTGCCGCCCGTGGCGTCGAAGGCGATCCCCTGCGGGTTGTGGAAGCGGGCGCTCTTGCCCTGTCCGTCGTCGCTGCCCGGGGTGGCGATCTGGCCGGCCAGGACCGCGAGATCGCCCAGTTGCGAGGGAGGAATGGTTCCGCTCGTGGACGAGCTGGCCATCATCCCGCTCGTCGAAGAGCCGCTCGCGGAGAACCCGCTGCTCGAGAAGCCGCCGGTGGACCCGCCGGACGCGCCGCTCGTCGCGCCGCCGGAGGTCGCGCCGCCCCCGCTCGTTCCACCGCTCGAGGCGCCGCCCGACGCGCCGCCGGTAGACGACACCCCGCTCGTCCCCGAGGTCGCCCCGCCGCTCGCCCCTCCGCTCGCCCCTCCGCTGGTCGCGCCGCTCGTCGTGCTCCCTGACGCGCCGGCCCCCGAGCTGGCCCCGGAGGTGCCGGCCCCCGAGGCGCCCCCGGACGCGCCGGCCCCCGAGCTGGCTCCGGAGGTGCCAGCCCCTGAGCCGCCTCCCGAAGCTCCGTTCCCCGACGCCCCGCCCGACGTGACGCCGCTGGATGCGTGGCCCCCATAGGTGGGACCGCCGCCGCTCCCTCCGGACAGGCCGCCGTTGGGCGAGCCTCCGGAGCAGCCCGCGAGCGCGAGGGGAACGAGGACACCGAACGACAAGGAGCAGAGCTTGTGCATGAGAGGCCTCTCGCCTTTCTCTTCCCACGGTGGCGCCGCGGGGTCAATCCCGCGCGCCGATTCGTCCGTGTGAGCCGCCAACCCCGTGTGAGGCGCGGCCCTGGCCGGCGAGAAGGGTACAGATGCGAGGTGCGCTCGAACGCCACCGTATTCGTGGAGCGAGGGGCTACGGCCCGGCGTACGCGGTGATGCCCCCCGCTGGGCCGCCCGGCGTCCCCTGGTGCGCGAAGTAGACGATCCGCGGTGAGGCCCAGCGGTCGATCTGAATCGAGCGGACGGGCTGCCAGACGAACGGCGGTGCGCCGAGGTTTCCGGGCAGGAGGCTCCAGGTCCCGTCGGGATGGAGCCGCGCGATGCCGCCCCAGCCGAGGCCCACCCAGACGGAGTGGTCGGCCGGGTCGCAGGCGAGGGCGTAGATATCGTCGCCGAGCCCCGCCGGCATCGGGATGGACGAGAGATCGCCCTGGGGGCCGCGCACCTTGAGCCCCAGCGTGGACGAACCGAGGTAGAGCGTCCCATCCTCGCAGAAGGCGAGCGCCTCCAGGTTGTCCTTCCAGGCGGGGTTGTCGATATCGTACGGACAGTCGGGATCCGAGCTGCCAACGCAGTCGGGCCAGACGTCGAGGTAGGAATCGAGCTGGTTCGTCGGATCGTACGGCGGCCAGAGCGGGTTCCACTGCCCGCCGGGGCCCGCGCCGTACCCCTTCTTGCTCGCCGTCCGGTATTCATCGCCCGCCCAGGGGTCACCGGTCGTCGGGTCGATCGCGACGCCGTAGTAGTCGCCGGTCTCGATGTCGCCGTGGATGTCCTCGACCGCGGGGTGATCGTGCTCCCAGACGCCGCGCGCGTCGGGGTACTGGTTCGGGTAGTCCTGCCAACCTTCGGCGGCCGGGTTCGGCATGAAGACTGAGAAGCCGACGTGCGTGCCGGCCATCCAGACGTCGCCGTGGTGGAGGCCCGGGAGGTGGTTGAAGACGACGCGGAAGACCTGGCGGCCTTTGCGCCGCCCGTACTTCCACGTGTACTCGGTCTCGCGGATCACCCCGGGCGGCGTCGCGATCAGGACGTGGCGCAGCCGATAGACGGAGGACCCATCGTAGCCGACGAGGTCGCAGCCACCGGAGAATTGCTCCCACATCGGGTCGTTGTCGTCGTCGGTGCCGATGCCCTGGAAGCCGATGACCGCGCCGCCGGGATCGCCGCCGGCGACCGAGATGACCGGGCAGAGCGTGCCGCCGTTTGGGTCGCAGTTCCGGGTGAGCCCCGCCGCGATCGGATCGACGCGGGTGAAGCTCGCCGCGCGGCGCGTCTTCACATACAGCGTGTCGCCGCCCGCGACGTAGACGTTCCCGCCCTCGTCGGCCGACACGTCGCTCGGCGTCGCCGAGAGCCCCTGGCTCATGCCGTAGAACGTCCAGCCATCGATGGAGAGGGGCGGGGCGATGGCGATTCCGGAGTCTTCGGGCCCCCCGTCCGGGCCGGCGTCCGCCACGCCCCCCGCGTCGCGCACTCCGCCGTCGCGGCCGCCCGCGTCGAGTCCGGCGTCCCGGATCGCGGCTCCTCCTCCGTCGCCGGCCGGGTCGACGTACAGCTCCCCGGGCCCAGCACCGCCTCCCCCGCAGCCGGCGAGGACGAACAGCCCCGCCAGCCAGGCCCCCGCCCGTCCGCCCATCTCCCCCATGGCCCCCCTCCCTGATTCACGGTCCGGCTGCCACGCCGTCCCGTGAACAAGACGAGATCAAGCTACAGACCGCCCCGACGGGAGGCAACGATCGGGCGCCGATCAGGCCGGCAGCACCCGGCGCATCAGATCCGATCGAATCAGCCCCTGCGGATCGAGGCGGCGCTTCACCGCGAAGAAGCGGTCGAGGCGGTCGCGGCCGAAGGCGCGCTCCACGTCCGTGGGGCGCAGCACCGCGTCCTTCGCGAAATAGAACTTGCCGCCCGCCGCGACGACGATCTCCGTCAGCTCGTGGCAGAGCGCCCAGAGCTGCTCGCGCTGGCGCGCCGGGAAGTCCATGGCGAGCGACCAGCCATCGAGCCCGTGGGTGAGCAGGAACGGGTCGGGCCGGTGGCGCTTCAGGACGACGAGGTACGGCGGCGTCCCCCGCGCGCGGCACCGCTCGAGGATCTCGCGGAAGACGCGGCGCGCGGCTCCGTGCGGCACGAAGGGCTGGTACTGGATGAAGCCCGCCCGGCCGTACGCGAGCCGCCAGTTCGGCACGTAGTCGAGCAGGAAGGCGAACGCGGCGTGGGACTGGAGGTACTTGCGGCCGGGCCGGGACAGGTACGAGGCGAAGTACTTCGCCGTGTTGAGCCACCAGAGGCCGGGGGCGGTCATGAACGGCGCCATGAAGTGCCAGACGAGCGAGCGCGGGAAGCCGAGGATCGTCGACGGGAGGTCCTGCCGCGCGATCCGGAGCGTCTTCGCAGGGCCTTCGGGATCGCGGTCCGCGGTCAGGTAGTTCGCTTGGTGGATCACGCCGCGCCCGAGCGAGCGGCCGGAGGCGGTGCCGTCGATCCAGCCGACGAGGTAGTCCGCGGCGGGCAGCCGCTGCTCGAAGATGTCGAACGCCTCCTCCAGCGTTCGGTTGCGGATCGCCTCGACCTCGAGCAGGCCGCTCTCGACGTGCTTCAAGCGGAGCCGAAGCCGTGTGAACGCACCGAGCGCGCCGAAGCCTCCGATGGCCGCGTGGAAGACATCCTCGTTCTGATCGCGGCTGCACGTGTACGTCCTGCCGTCCGGCGCGGCGAGGTCGAACTCGAGCACGTGGTCGCCGGTCGGCCCGACCTTGAAGTTGTTCTTGCCGTGGACGTTCATCGCCGCGCAGCCGGCGAGCGTCGGGGCCATCGTGCCCGGCACGACCGCCGGCCAGAAGCCGTCGGGGAGCGTGCGGCGCCAGAGCCCCTCGATCGTGACGCCCGGCTCCACGTCGACGACGCCGGTCGTGGGATCCCAGGAGAGGATGCGGTTCATGCCCGTCGTGTCGATCACGAGGCCGGACGCGTTGATCGCCGGGTCGCCATAGGAGCGGCCCGAGCCGCGGAAGGCGACGCTCATTCCTTCACGGGTCGCGCGGGCGAGCAGCTCCGCGAGCTCGCCCGCGTCGCGCGGGGCCAGGCAGCGGCAGGCGGCGCGGACGGCCATCCCGAAGCCGTCGACCACGCGCAGCGGCGCGTTGGCGAGGGAGGAAGGGAGGCCGCTCACGACGCGAGAGATCCCGAGGCCAAAGAAGCCGCAGCAGGAGGCGCCGGGGGCGAAAGCATCTCTTCGGCGAAGGTCAGGGTCAGAAATTGAGCCGCCGGAAGACGAACGACGGGATGAGCTTGAGGATGAACGCGACGAGCCCCCAGCGGGCGGGCACGAAGCCGCCCGTGCAGCCGCGCCCCGCCCAGCCGAGCGCGCGCGCCGCCACCCGATCGGGCGAGACGAGCCAGAAGAGGCCCGGCTTGCCCTTGGTCATCGCCGTATCCACGAAGCCGGGCTTCACCGTGGTCACCGAGACGCCGTACCGCCCGAGCCGGTTGCGCAGCGACTCGAGATAGCTCGTGAGGCCCGCCTTGCTCGCCCCGTAGGCGGGCGCACCGCGCCGCCCCCGCTCGCCGGCGATCGACGAGATGCCGACGATCGTCCCTCCCCGCGCCGCCTCGAAGCGCGCGCCGGCGGGGTTGCACCAGGCCATCGCCCCAAGGAGGTTCACCTCGATCATCTGCCGGTCCTTCGTGAAGGCCCACTCGCTCTCCTCGACGGCCGGCATCACGCCCGCGGCGTAGACGAGCAGGTCGAGTCCGCCGAGCGTCGCGACGATCCGGTCGAAGAGCGCGCTCGTCGCGTCGAAGTCGGCGACGTCGTGGACGAAAACCTCCGCCTTGCCCCCCGCCTTCGCGATCTCGCCCGCCACGCGCGACAGCTCGGCCTCGCGCCGGGCGACCAGAGCGACGCGCGTCCCCAGGGCCGCGAGCCGGCGGGCAATCGCCTCACCGATGCCCGACGACGCGCCGACCACGATCGCCCGCTGCCAGGTGGGGGACACGGCGCGCTGCACTACGCCAACGCCCGCGATCCGTCAACGAGAAAGCGGCAGACGCTCCGCCGTCCGGCGGCCGGCTTCATGCCGCGATCAGTAGCTGCAGGTCGCGCTCGGTCGCGAAGCCGAGCTTGCGGTAGAGATCGAGCGCCGCGCGGTTCTGCGCATCGGCGTGGAGGGTGACCCGCGGCAGCGAGGCGAGCAGGAGCCGGCAAAGCTGCCCGAGACCCCGCGTGGCCACCCCCTGCCGGCGGAAGCCGGGTGCGGTGTAGACGCCCTCGATCTGGACGCCGAAGCGCGAGCGCGGCCCCACGTCCGCCTTGAAGGCCAGGTGCGCCCCTTCATAGAGCACGAAGGAGCGGCCGGCGTTCACCCGCTCCCGGCAGTGACGCTCGTGGCCGGCGGCGTCGCGATCACGGGGATCGAAGCCCAGGTCCTCCCGTTGCATGAGCGCGCTCGCGGTGACGAGCGCCGGCAGGTCCGCCTCCACCGCGCGCCGGAGCTGCGGCGCGATCCAGGGCCCCATGTGGTCCGCCGTCATGCGCATCAGCCGCTGCGTGCGCGAGAGGCGCGGAGCACGGCCGCCGCCGCGGGCGGTCCAGAGCGCGCCGACCGCGGCCGGCGCGCCGATGGCCGAGGCGAGCGGCACGTCGGGGAGCGCCGTAGCGATGGCGGCGAGCTCGGTCGGATCGCCGCAGGGCATCCAGAGACCCCCGTGGGCCACGAGCAGAGCCGCCCGCAGCGGGCCGCCCGCGGGGCCGCCATGAAACTCGTGGGCCTCTTCGATCCCGCCGATCCCGTGCTCCTCGAGGGTCCCGAGGGGGAAGACGTTGACCACCGGATCGCGGGAGAGCCATTCGAGGAGCGCCGGCCGCTCGGCCTCGGTCATCGGACGCGCGTGCCGCATCGGGCCAATCAAGCACGCTTCCCCGCCGAACGCCATGGGGCCGCGCCCGTCGCTCGCCGGGAGGCTCGTCCCTGGCCCGGGGCCTCGATCCGGGAGCCGACCCCGTTCGTAAGAGGCCTCACCCCGTCGGGGCTGCGAGACGGGGGATGCAGGTACGGTGAGGACCGCAGCGACGGTTCAGGGCAGGAGCCTACCGTTTGCTCGGCAGTAGGGGCCGCAGGTGGCGGCTCGCGCGGTGGGGGCCGGAGAGCTGCTCGGCCCGCGCCAGCTCGACGCGGGCGGCGGCCGTCTTCCCCTCCCCCTCGAGCAGCCGGCCGAGGCGCCGGTGCCAAACCGGGTTCTTCGGCTCCATCTCGGCGAGCAGCCGCAGCGCCTGCTCCGCGGCGTCGAGACGCCCGTCCTCCTCCTCGGCGCTCGCGAGCATCGCGAGGAGCGACGCGTCGCCGGGGTGGGCTCCGGCGAGCTGCAGCAGCTCGTCGATGGCCGGCCCATGCTTGCCCTCGTTCCAGAGGAGCTGCGCGAGGTGGCGGCCGGCCCCGGGGAACTCCGGCCGCAGCGCGAGGGCCCGCCGCTCGGCCTGCTCGGCCACGGCCGCGTCCCCCGTCGCCTCGGCAGAGAGCGAGAGCAGGTGCCAGCCGCGCGCGTTGGCGGCGTCGAGGCGGACCGCGCCCGCCGCAAGCTCGCGGGCCTGCGCCGCCTGCCCCTCCCGGAGCCGGAGCTGCGCGAGGTCGATCGGCGGCAGCTCCCAGGCGGGCGCCTCCGCCATCGCGCGGCCGAGAAGGCGGGCGGCGGTCGCGTCGTCGCCCGCCTTCTCGGCCGCGAGCCCCGCCCGGTAGTCACCGACGGGGTCGCCGGTCAGCGCCACGACGAGCGCGAGCAGGAGCGGCGGAGGGCCGGTCAAGGCTCAGGGCAGCGCGGAGAGCTTCGCGGCGAGCACGAAGTCGTTCTCGGAGAGGCCGGAGACCGCGTGGGTCCACAGCTCCACGTCGACGTGGTCGTAGTGGACGCAGAAGTCGGGGTGGTGGCCCTCGGCCTCGGCGAGGTCCGCCATCCGGTTCACGAACGCCATCGCCTCCCGGAAGTCCCGGCGCCGGAACGTCCGGCGGAGCCGGTCGCCGTGCTCCTCCCAGCCGGGCACGAGCGCGAGCAGCTCCCGGATGCGCTCGCGGGGAAGCTTTGGGGTGCCGCCCTCGCACGGCACGCAGCGACGTTTCGCCAGCTCTTTCTCCGCCATGATGGTATTCTTGCGTCCATGCCTCTCGTGCGCAAGGAGGAAGTCGAGGACCTCGTCTCCGAGGCGCTCGCGCAGATCGCCGGGGGGGCGATCCACCAGGCCGCGGCCGCGCTCGTCACGCTCGGGCGCAGGCTCGCCCGCGCGGGGCGGGCGAAGCCCGATCTGGAGAGGGTGGCCGCGGCGATCGCCGAGCTGCTCCGGCGCCACGACGTCGCCGGCATGACGGCGGCCGAAGACGCGGACCTCAAGGCCGCGCTGGCGGCCCTTCACGCCCGTCTCGCCGAGCTCGGTTGACCCGGCTCCGGGTGTGCGACGCATGCCCATCAACGAATCGACGGCCGGAGTTCCAGATTCGCGGCAGGAGCCGCTCGCCCTCCCGAGCCGTGTACCCGAGCCCCGTGATCGATGGGGTTTCGGGCCTCGGGGAGAGGACCTCGGGGAGCCGAAGCGACGGTCAACCCCGGTCGACTTCGCCGACTGAAGCGAGACGCGCGATCGAGGGGTGAGCAGCGTCAAACGTACTCTTTGCAGTCCGCTGAAAAGCGAAGCGACGAGGCCGCCCGTCGCAGCGAAGGGTTCGGCTTTTGCAGTAGCCAGCCATTGAACACCAGCCTCCTAGCTCCCGGCCTCCTCGCCCCCGTCCACGTTGAGCACGTTGCCCGTGAGCCACTGCGTCTCGGGACGCGAGAGGGCGACGAGGCAGCGGGCCACGTCCGCGGGCGTCGTCAGGCGGCGGTGGGGGTTCTTGTGGAGGGCGATTCGGATCATGTCGTCGCTGCCCGGGATCTTGCGCAGCGCCGGTGTGTCCGTCACGCCGGCGCGCACGGCGTTCGCGGTGATGCCGAGCGGCGCCAGCTCCCAGGCGAGCTGCCGGACGTGCGACTCGAGCGCCGTCTTGGCCGCGGAGACCGCGCCGTAGCCCGGCCAGACGTGCAGCGATCCGGACGAGGTCATCGCGAAGATCCGACCGCCGTCGCCCATGAGCTTGCGCTCGACGAGCCCCTGGGCCCAGTAGACGAGGCTGTTCGCCATCACGTCGAGGGTCATCTCGATCTGAGCGCGCGAGAGCCGGTCGC
This sequence comes from Myxococcales bacterium, assembly GCA_021807105.1. Taxonomy (GTDB): domain Bacteria; phylum Myxococcota; class Myxococcia; order Myxococcales; family JAKAPL01; genus JAKAPL01. The sequence continues at coordinate 17,996 of JAKAPL010000038.1, forward strand.
CGCCGACCATCGGCTTCAGCGTCCCGAAGGCGAGCGAGTGGAGCAGCACCTTCACCTGCCCGAGCTGCCCGCTCTCGCTCAGCCGCGACTCGATGTGGGCGAGGACCTCCTGCTGCTTCTCCTCGTCGGCGGCGTTGACGTTGAAGAAGAGCGCCTTCCGGCCGAGCGCCTTGATCTCGGCCTGCACCTGCTCGGCGAGCGGCAGCGTCGCCTTCCGGTCGAGGTGCACGCCGAAGACATCCATGCCCGCGCGCGCCAGCGCGACGGCCGTCGCGCCCCCGAAGCCGGACGAGGCGCCGAGCACGAGCGCCCAGCCCGACAAGAAGCCCTCTTTCCCTTCCGTCATGCGGTCCTCCTCCGCCCGCGCCGGGGCGGGAGACAAAGCGGTTTTCATTAGCCGACGGGGGGGCGGATGGCAAGCGCGTGGCGGCGCGGGGGGTGATTGACAGCCCCCCGCCCCGGTGGGAGATTGCCGCGAGTTTCCCGACGTTCTCGCGCATCCTGCCCGCGGGGGATCGAAATTGGAGGTCACGTTGGCCATGAAGCCCAACCCCACCGCGCTCGACACGGCCATCAACCCCGACGCCCTCGATCCGACCCACGGGGTCGAGTCGCACCGGCGCCTCTTCTGCCCTCACTACGACGACTGCCTCGACGTGGCGGTGGTGCACGAGTGGCCGAGCTGGACCTGCACGGCCTGCGAGCTGGGCTTCCTGAACGTCCGGGCCGCAGCCGGCCTCGACAGCTACGCGACGCAGCGGCACACGGCGTAGCCCGCTACCCTCCCGCGAACAGCTCGGTCACGACGAACGATCGCTGCCCAGTGGGGTCCACGGCGGCGGCGACGCCCACCCCGCAGCGGTCGAACGTGGGGTCGAGCATGTTGCGGCGGTGGGCCGGGCTGCCGGCCGCGAGGCGGTGCGCTTCCATGGGATCGGGTCCCCGCGCCAGGTTCTCCCCCGCCCGCGCGTAGCCGTAGCCGGCCCGCGCGAGGCGAGCGACGAGGCCGCCCGAACGCGGCGAGACGTGCGCGAGGATCCCCAGGCTGGCCATCTCCTCGGCGTAGGCCCGCGCGATCGCCACGAGCCGCTCGTCGAAGGCGAGGGCCGGCTCTCCGGACGCGAGCCGCAGCCGGTTGATCGCCTCGAAGACCGCCCGCTCCGGCGCGACGCCTCCCGCGGTCGCGACCGGCCGGGGCGCCGCCTCGCCGCCGCCGCTGCCCGCGACCACGCCGTAGAGCCAGACGACCTCCGGCCCCCGCCCGCCGTCCGCCATGACCTCGACGACGTACCGCCCGGGCGCGCGCAGGATCACCCTCCCCTCGACGGCCGGTCCGTCGGTCCGGAGCGGGAGCGCGGCCACCCGCCCGTCCGGCCCCTCGACGTCGAGCGCCGGCCGGGAGAGCCCCGGGGCGAGGCGACCGCGCAGGACGAGCGTCCCCCCGGGGGCGACCTCCCGCGGCGCGAAGATCCACGCCTTGCGCTGCACGCGGACGACGACCGCCCGCACCTGGCCCGCGGGGGTCCTCGCGCCGCCGACGCCGACCGCGTTGGCGCCGGGGAACGGCGGCAGGCGATCGGCCAGGGCGCGCGCGACCAGCGCGGGCTCCGGTCCTTCGACGAGGAACCCCTCCGGCGCGGGGTCGCCGAGCCCCGCCTCCCGTACGCGCCGGCCGAGCCTCTCCGGCGAATCGAGCCCCTCGGCGCGCGCCGCGGCGGCCTGCTCCGCGACGCGGGCGAGGGACGGGTCCCACTCCGGCAGCGGCTCGCCGCGGCGCGCGTAGGCGGCGGCGACGGCCTGCCGGAGCGGCTCGACGGGGACCTGGCCGGCCCCGGCGGCGACGAGCAAGGCGAGCCAAGCGCTCAAAAGTCGATCCCCGCGCGCGGCTCCCCCGCCGGCGGCCGCGCGTCGATCGACGCGCGGCCGGATCCGTAGCGCGCCCGGTAGCCGGCCTCGTTGGCGAGCACCGCCTCGACGTAGCCCCGGGTCTCCTTGAACGGGATCCGCTCGATCCATTCGTCGAGCGGCCGCCGGCCGATCTCGCCGACCCAGGCCGTGACGGCCTCGGGGCCCGCGTTGTACGCGGCCGCCACCGCCGCGTCGCTCCCGAACCGCTCCGCGAGCGCGCGCAGGTACCAGGCCGCGAAGGCGACGTCGCTCCCGACCCCCTCGCGGACGGCCGTCCCCGTGATCGCCGCGATCCGCTCCCGCGTGCGGCCGAGCAACTGCATGACCCCGCGGGCCTGCTGCGCCGAGCGCGCCCCCCGCGTGAAGCGACTCTCCTGGCGCATGATCGACCAGATCAGGATGGGATCGACGCCCGCCGCCCGCGCGGCGCGTTCGACCTCCTCGCGAAACGGTCGGGGGAAGAGGAGCCCCGAGACGTCCGCGCACGGCGCGCGGCCGGCCGCGGCGAGCCGGAAGGCGGCTCCCGGCCGCGCCAGCGCGCCGTCCGCCTCCGCGACCGCCGACGACTCCGCGGGGCCGCGGGCCCGCCGCGCCGCCGCCGACAGCTCGAGGCCCGCGTCGTCCGCGTCCCCCAGGGCCCACAGCCACGCGGCGCGGCGCAGGAGGATCCCGGCCGCCTCGGAGGCTCGCGGCTCACACCTTGGCGCCGATCCGGTCGCCGCGCCGCCGCCGGCGAGCAGCGCGTAGTACGACCCCGGCGCGAGCGCGAGCAGGCGGGCGCGGGTCGCGTCCGCCCGGCGCCGGTCGCCCGCGAGGCCGGAGGCCTTCGCGAGCCAGTAGAGCGCCCGCAGCCGCGACGGGCCGCCGAGGCTCACGAGCTTCGCCCACGCCCGGACGGCGGATCGCGCGCGGGCTCGGGCCTCGGGGCTGCGGCGCGCCCGCGTGGCCGCCAGGTACTCGATCCGCCCCTCCCACCAGAGCGCCTCGCCGCCCCGCCGCCGCCGGGGGCGCCGGCCGAGCGCGCAAAACCCCGCGAGCGCGCGGCCCTGCTCGCCGTGCCGGAGCAGCATCCACGCCCGGAAGAAGGCGGCGTCCCGCCCCTCCGGCCGCTCCCGGCGCTCGGCGGCGACGCGGCCGAGCAGCTCCACGGCCGGCTTCCAGTCTCCCGCGTCCTCGAGCTCGCGGGCGAGCGCGATGCGGGCCGCCGCCGCGACGGCCGGATCGCGCGAGGCCGCCGCCGCCCGCCAGTGAGCGAGCGCCTCGTCCTCGCGGCCGAGGACGCGGTCCGCCTCGCCCAGGAAGAGCTCACCGCGGGCGGCGCGGGGCGAGCCTGGCCCGGCCTTCGCCACGGCGAGCAGCAGATCCGCGTGGGCCGCCGCGGGCTCTCCCGCGTTCAGGAGCCGCCGGGCGCCGCGCAGGGCTCCCTCCAGGCCCGCCACCGCTGGTCCGCCCCGGGCGGCCGCGGCCCGCCCTCGAGCCGCGCGCGCGACGGCCCCGTCCTGGTCGCCCGCGAGCTGGGCCAAAAGCGGCCCCGCCTCGTCCGGCCGGCCGGCGGCGAGGAGCGCGCGGGCCCGGGCGAGCCGCGCCCAGGGGCCGAGGATCGGGTCAGCCCCGGCGGCGGCGAGCTCCCCAGCCGCCTCGGCGTACCGCCCCCGCGCGGAGAGCCGAGCCGCCCGGAGGAGCGCCACGCGCGCGTCGGTCGAGGGAGCCCCCCCGGCTTCGCCGCGCAGCGCGCGCTCCAGGGCGGCGAGCTCCGGCAGCGGTCCCCAGGCGGGCGGCAAGGGGGCGAGAGGAGCGGCGGCGAGGAGGAGCGCGAGCAGCATCCGTGGCGAAGCCTACCCGAGGAGGTGGGGAAAGCGGAGTCGCGCCTCGCCGAGCGCGGGGGATTGCCTCTCCGAGCGTTCAACCCGTCTTATTCACGGTCCGGCTGCTGCGGGGTCCGCTCTCGCGCCTCCCGAAGGGGGGGCTTGCCACCCCTACAACGACATGGGGGGAGGTGCTTTACGCGACGCCTCGTCGGTCGTCGCTCTCGCTTGCCCTTCTCGGCTCGCGGTCTGAAAACGCCTCGCTACGCCGTACCGTGAATAAGACGGGCTCAGGGTCGCTCTCGGTGGGCGAGGTATTTTCCGGACGGACCGCTAGAATGGCGCTCCCCATGGACCTTCGCGGCACCGTCGAGATCCACGACTTCACGAGCGGCCGGCTCGCCGGCAACCCGCTCGGCGATCCCATCCAGCGCCCCCTCGCCATCTACCTGCCGCCGGGCTACGCGGCCGAGCCGCCGCGCCGCTACCCCGTGCTCTACTTCCTCGCCGGCTTCGCGGGGACGGGCCTCTCCTTCCTCAACTGGAACGCCTGGCAGGAGAACCTCCCGGGGCGGCTGGACCGGCTGATCGCGGGCGGCATGGCGCCGGCCATCGCGGTCTTCCCCGACTGCTTCACGCTCCTCGGCGGCAGCCAGTACGTCAATTCCACGGCGCTGGGCCGGTACGAGGACTACCTCTGCGACGAGATCGTCCCCTTCGTGGACGCCTCCTTCCGGACCACCGGCCGCCGCGCCGTCCTCGGCAAGTCGAGCGGCGGGTTCGGCGCGCTCTGGCTCTCCCTGCGGCGGCCCGGCCTCTTCGCCGCCGCCGCCTCGCACGCCGGCGACTGCGCCTTCGACCTGACCCTCGCCCGCTCCTTCCCCGACGCGGCCGCGCGGCTCGCCCACCAGGGCGGCGTCGCCCGCGTCCTCGCGAGGCTGAGGGCCGGCGAGGCGCCCGAACCGTCGTCCATCGATCTCCTCTCGATCCTCGCGACGGCCGCCGCGTTCTCGCCCCAGCCCGCGCCCGAACCATGGGGCTTCCGCCTCCCCTTCGATCCGGAGACCGGCGTCACCGTCCCGGATGTCTTCGATCGCTGGCTCAGCTTCGATCCGCTCCGGGCGGCGGCGCCCCGGCGGGAGGCCCTCGCCTCGCTCTCCCTCCTCTATCTCGACGCGGGCCGCGAGGACGAGTACGGGCTCCAGTTCGGCGCGCGCCTCCTCTCGCGCGAGCTGTCGCGGCTCGGCGTCGCCCACCGGCACGAGGAGTTCACCGGCGGCCATCGCGGCAACGCGGGCCGCTACGACGTGTCGATCCCCCTCGCCGTCTCCGCGCTCGTGGTATAGACAGCCATGGCCCGCCCCCGCCCCCGCCCCGCCGAGAAGCCGCGCCCGATCGAGTACGCGGGCGACCCGACCTTCGCCGCCCAGATGAAGGACCTCGACGTCGCCGAGACCGTCGAGAGCATGAGGCGCAGGATCGCCGACGCCGTCCAGGCGCGCCGCCGGATCTCGCCGACCCAACTGCTCGGCGAGATCGTCGGCCCCGAGAAGCAGAACGAGGAGAACCCGGAGGACCCCGAGCTGACCCAGGCGTTCGCGATGAACTTCCTCGCCCTCTGGAACGAGGAGGTCGCGCGGCTCCCGCGGGGCGAGGAGACCACGCGCTGGCGCGCCGAGGTCCAGGAGAGGATCGAGGAGGAGGCCCAGGAGCTGCGCAAGCCCTACCTCGCCCCCGCGCGCCCGGGCCGCAACGACCCCTGCGCCTGCGGCAGCGGGAAGAAGTTCAAGCGCTGCTGTGGGGCGTGATGGCTCTGCTCCGCATGACCTCTCCCCTGGCGATGCCACCCCACCCACCGGACGCCCCGCTGCGAGGATCATGAGACGCCTCCTCCTCTCCCTCTCGCTCGTCGCCGCCTGTGGCCATCCCTCGCCCTCCCCGCGCGCGGACGGCGGCCTCACGGACGCCGGGGCCTCACCCGGGACGCCCTGCCCCGCGCCCATGACCAAGGGGCCCTGGGTGCAGCAGACCGACGACACGCACGCCACCGTCAAGTGGGAGGCGTACCCCGACGCCGGCTGCGCGCAGATCGCCTTCGCCCCCGAGCTTCCCGACGGCGGCTCGGGATCCGAGACCATCGCCTCGGGCACGGTGACCGCGACCGTCGTCCACGGCGAGTACGGCCTGGAGTTCGACCTCCCACAGCCCGATCTGCCCGGCACCTACGACCTCGACGAGGTCGCCCTCTCGGGCCTCGCGCCGGACACCTGCTACGACTACCGCGTCCTCTCCTCCGGGACAGCGACCGAACGCGCCGGCGCGCAGGACGGCCGCTTCTGCACCTCGCGGCCGGCGGGCGCCTCGTTCACCTTCCTCGCCATCGGCGACACGAACCCGGCGCTCGGCCACACCGTCCCGGTGCTCGACCAGGTCCTGCCGGCCCGGCCCGACTTCACCGTCCACGTCGGCGACCTCCACTACTACTCCTCGATCGTCGAGACGTGGGCCTACTGGTTCGGAGCGATGGCCCCGCTCCTGCGGGCCGGCGCCTTCTTCCCGGCCATCGGCAACCACGAGTTCGAGTTGGACGGCGGCTCCTTCACCGACTACTACGCCCGTCTCTTCGAGCCGCAGAGCCAGGATCCCACCGAAGAGTGGTTCCACTTCGAGAGCGGCGGCATCTGGTTCTTCGCCCTGGACACCGAGGAGTCGCTCGACGCCAACTCACCCCAGGTCCAGTGGCTCGCCTCCGCGCTCGCGAACGCCGCGCGGCAGCCCGGCTTCCGCTTCTCGATCGTCTTCCTCCACCGCCCTCTCTACACCGTGGGCGATTGCAGCCCCCTGCTCGACGCGCGCGCCGTGCTCGATCCCCTCTTCCGCGAGTACGGCGTCACGCTCGTCCTCCAGGGCCACATGCATGGCTACGAGCGCTTCGAGGTGAACGGGCTCACCTACGTCACCTGCGCCGGCGGCGGCGGCCTCATCGGGGACGTGAACGCGGGCGTCGAGGCGAACCCCGGCGACGCCGCGCTGCGCGTGGTCGCCTCGAACCACTACAGCGCGTGTCTCTACCGCGTCTCCCCGGGCAGCCTCGCGTCGACCGTGCTCGACGAGGACGGCGGCGTCATCGACCGTTGGCAGAAGACGGTTCCGTGAGCGACAGTCGAACCGTCGCGGGCTCGTCAGCCCGGCGCCGGCACGATCCCCGAGGAGCGGAGCGATGCGCCGAATCAAGCCGCCGGGATGGGGGTGACCCTACTGCGGCGGGACGTCGGCTCCGGCGGGAGTCACGGCGAAGGTCGCCCCCGTCCCCGACACGACGGCATTCGACTGGTAATCGTAGAGCGAGCACTGGATCGCCATGTCGTCGCGTTGCCGGCAGACGACATAGCCGTAGTCGTAGCTGCATCCCGTGTCGATCTGGGCACCGGCGAGGCCGTTGATCACCTCGCGGTTCTGCAGGTCGTACTGGTAGCAGTGCGAGTGGCCCGTCAGTTTGAGCGTGAAGGGATGCTGGGTCAGGAGATCGTCCGTCGGCTGGACGCCCGGCGCCGGGCCCGGGTTGTTGGTCGGCTCGTGGCGCACCAGGAACGTGTACGTCGTGGGAATCGAGAGCACCTGGTCGACCCAGTCCTTCTGGACATCGTTCGAATCCCAGGAGTTCGGCGCCGTGTAGAGGAACTTCGCCGTCCAGGGGCGGGTCGGGTCGGAGGACTCATAGGTCACCGCGTAGTACGGTATCGCCCCTTGCGAGATGCCCAGGCCGCCGAGGATATTCTCGAGGAAGGCCTCGTAGTTCTCGTTGGTCGTCTCCTGGCCGTAGCAGTTGTCGTTGCTCGTCGCCCAGTCGCACTCGTGGTTGCCCATCGAAGCGTAGACCGGGCTCCCGATGTCGAGGAACTTCTGGGCGGCGCCCATCCAGAGGTTGGCCTGCTCGGCCGCCTTGTTGCCCAGCAGGCCCGTCGGATCGGCGAACATGTAGTCGCCGGTCGCGACCACGAAGGCGACGGGGGGCTGGAGGGCGGCGAGATCCTCGAAGATCGTGGTGATGACCGCGGTCGGATAATCCAGATCGTAGAGGATGGGCCGGGTGTCGCCGTTGACGCCGAAGTCGAGCGTCGCGATCGCCACGGGGGGGTAGACGTAAGGCGGCAGCGAAGCCGGGAAGCCCGGGGTCCCCGCGTCGGCCGCCGGCCCCGCGTCGGCCGCCTGGCCCGCGTCCACCCCGCCGGCGCCCGCGTCTCCCCGCGGGCCCGCGTCGCCGGCTGGCCCGCCCGCGTTGCCGGAATCGGGAGCGGCCCCGAGGCTCCCCGAGTCCGGAGCCACCCCGGGGCTGCCCGAATCCACCGCTCCGCTCGACCCCTCGTCCGGCGTCCCGCCGTCGGAGAGCGCCGCCGTGCCGCCATCGCCCCCCGCGCCGCCGTCCTTGTCGCCCTTCCCCGGCGGCCCCCCGGCCGTGCTGCCGCCGCATGCGGCCGCGAGAAAACAGCAGAGGGCGAGGACTGGCGAGCGCGGGGGAGCCATGCTCTCTGCCATACGCCCGCCCGGCCGGAGAAGGCAAGAGGGCGCGGGCCGCCGAGCTGCTTTCACGGCAACCCGCCGGCACGCTATAGTCCGCCGCCCATGACGAAGAAGACGGCGCCAGACCCGACGAAGATGAACCCGCCCGCTCCCGCGGCGGTGGAGGCGCTCCTCGCGGACCCGAAGGGAGCCGAGGGAAGCCCTCCCGAGGTCGCGGCGGCGGCGATTGAGCGGGCGATCGAGCGGCGGCTGCCCGGGCCGCTCTGGATCCTCGCCGGGCATGCCTCGCGACCGATCGCCAAGAGCGCGCGACGGGCGCTCTTCCTGCTGCGGGTGCAGGGGGTCGACGTCGGAGAACGGACGAGGGATGCGCGCCCGGCCGGCCAGCCGGCGCCGCCCGAGGCGGAGGAGCCTTGCTGGAGCAGCATGGATGGGAGCGGGCTCCGGATCCTCTTGATCGCGGTGAAGCTCCCCGTGGGGTACGAGCTGGGGCTCTTCTCGCTCTCCGACGAAGCCGGGGTCATGCAGGGGGGCCGAGCCGAAGCCTCCCGGCGGCAGCTCCGCGCCCGGCTCGAACAGCTCGCCGCGGGGCTGGCCGCCGGGGATTCGGAGCTCGTCGAGCTGCCGCGGCCACGGGCGCTCGCGCTGCTCGCCGCGGCGGCGGAGATCGGCGGCGTCCCCGAGCCGCTCGCGACAGCCAGGGAAATGCTGGCTCGGCTCGGCCCCGCGGATCCGGCGCTCGCCGCGCCGCCCTCGGCGACCGCGCCGCCCCTGCCCGCGGAAGAAGAAGCGGAGAGCCTGAGCGCGTCGGGCGAGCTGCTCGACGGGCCTCTCGGCCGAACGATGGCGCTGCCGGACGCGCTCCTAAAGGACCTCGCTTTCCGGATCGAGGAGGTGCAGGCCAGCCAGGTCCTCCTCGACGACGGGCAGCGCCGACGGCAGATCGGCCATCTCCTCGATCGGGCGATCGAGGGATTCTTCACCCCCGCGCTGCGGAGGATCTTCGCCGGCCGTCTCTTCGAGATGAGCGAACACTGGACGCGGAAAGGGCAGGCCCGCCCCGCGGCGCTCGCCGCAGCGGCGGCCCGGCAGCTCTCCGGCCCAGGCTCGGTCCTCGCCAATCCGCTGGCGTGCCGCCTGTTCGGCCGGCACGTCGACTGGGCCGACGAACAGCCCTCGCCCCCCGCTCGATCCTCGCCCAGGGGGATCCTGCTTCCCTAGGAGGCTGGTGTTTTTCGCGGGGACGCTCCACGCCAATCCCCGAAGCCCAGTGGCGGCGGGACGCCGGCGTTCCCAGGTCACGTTCACGGTCGTCGTGCGCGTCGCGAGAAAACCGAGACCTAAGCCCGTCTTATTCACGGTCCGGCTGCTGCGGCGTCCGATCCCGCGCCTCCCGAAGGGGGGGGCTTGCCACCCCCACAACGACAGGGGGGGGTGTGCTCGCTCCTTCCTCCCTGCACCAGGTAGCGCCGGACCGCGATCTTCGCGAACCGCGCCGCGGCGAGCAGGCTCTCGCCCGCGGCGAGGCGCGTCGCGAGCGAGGACGCGAAGCGGCAGCCGGTGCCGCGCGCCCGGGCGGCGAGGCGGCGGCCGGGGAGACACCGGGCGCCGGTCGCGTCGAGGACCCAGTCCGGGGAGGTGGGGCCGGAGAGGTGACCGCCCTTGACGATCACCGCCGAGGCCCCCCGGGAGAGCAGCCTCCTCGCGAGGAGCACGGGGCCCGCCGCCGAGCCCGCCCCGGAGAGCGCGCGCGCTTCGAGGAGGTTCGGGGTGAGGACCGGCGAGAGCGCGAGGAGCGGGGCGTAACCGCTCGGCGGGCCGGAGAAGAGCGGCTCGCCACCGGAGGCCGCGAGCACGGGGTCGACGACGATCGGGAGCGGGAGCCCTCCGAGGATCCGAGCGAGCGACGCGGCGACGGCGGGCGTCCCGAGCATCCCGAGCTTCACCGCCGCGGGCCGCTCGTCCGCGACGAGCGCTTCGACCTGCGCGGCGACGAGCCGCGGGGAGAGCGCCGTGAAGCCGCGGACGCCGCGGGAGGTCTGCACGGTGATCGCGGCCGCGACGCAGAGCGCCCTCCCCCCGGCCTCGCGCACGGCCTCGGCGTCGGCGAGGATCCCCGCGCGCCCGGAGGGGTCGAGACCGCCGATGCAGAGGATGGCGGGAACCGAGCCTCCCTCCATCGCGAAGGCCTACCCCTCTCCGCGCGCCGCGGCGACGAACTGCTCGAAGAGGGCACGCTGGGCGGGGACCGTCCCGGCGAGCAGCTCCGGGTGCCATTGCACGCCGGCGACGAAACGCGGGCCCGCCTCCTCGACGCCCTCAACGAGGCCGTCGGGGCTCTTTGCGGTCACGACGAGACCGCGGCCGAGGACGCGGACGCCCTGGTGGTGCGCGCTGTTGACGAGGATCTCGCCCTCCCCCAGCGCCCGCGCGAGCCGCGTGCCCGGGACGACGCGGACGCGATGGCTCGGCCGGCGGCGGTCCTCGGCCTGCTCGTGGCGGATGTCGCTCGCGATGTCCGCCGGGAGGTGCTGGTGGAGCTTGCCGCCGCGGGCGACCACGAGGAGCTGCATGCCGCCGCAGATCCCCAGGACCGGCAGGCCGCGCCGGTCGGCCGCCGCGAGCAGCGCGCGCTCGTAGCGGGTCCGATCCGGCGCGACGGGGCCGAGCCCCGGGGCCGGAGCCTCGCCGTACTCGGCCGGGGGAATGTCGTGGCGGCCGCCGGTGAGGAGGAGCGCGTCGATCCGGGCGACGATCGCCTCCGCGAGCGCCGGGTCGATCGACGCCAGCACGACGGGCAGGCCGCCCCCGGCGGCGACGGCGTCGAGGTAGGCCGCGCGAAGCTCGTGGCGGCGGTAGTCACGGCCCAGCTCCTGCTCGGCGTAGCCGGCGGAGAGGCCGACGAGCGGCCGGGCGGACGACGCGGGGCCGCTCATGACCGGACGCCCCCGGCGCGCGCGAACGCGGCGGCGAGGGTCCGGGCGGCCGCCGCCGGATCCTCGCTCGCCGCCACCGCGCCGATGACCGCGGCGCAGGCCGCTCCGGCGGCCGCGACCGCACCCACGGAGGAGGCGTCGATGCCGGAGATCGCGACGACGGGCGCCGGCCGGACCGCGGCGCAGATCCGGGCGAGACCCGGGATCCCCAGCGGCCGGCCGGCGATCGGCTTCGTCGCGCTCGGGAAGACGGGCCCCACACCGAGGTGATCGGCTCCTCCCCGGAGGGCGGCGAGCGCCGCGGCCGCCGAGCGCGCCGTCGCGCCGACGAGGAGGCCCGGGCCCACCACGCGGCGGGCGTCGGCCGGCGAGAGGTCCTCCTCCCCGACGTGGACGCCGTCGGCGCCGGAGAGCAGCGCGAGGTCGGGCCGGTCGTTCACGACGAGGATCGTCTCCGGCAGCGCCGCTCGAAGCGCGCGGGCGAGGGAGAGCGCCTCGCGGGCCGGGAGCCTCTTCACGCGAAGCTGCACCGCGCACGCCCCGCCCGCCGCGAGCGCGCGGGCCCACGGGATCGGCGGCAGCGGGCCCTCGTCGGTGACGATGCCGTAGAGGCCGCGCAGCGCGGCGAGCCGGTCGCGGGAGCGCACGAGTCTCCGTTAGACGAAGAGCGAGGAGAGCGAATCGGCCCGATGGATCCGGGCGATCGCCTCGCCGAAGAGGCGCGCCACGGAGAGGACCTGGATCTTGCCCGACTCCCTGCCCGCGGCCGAGAGCGGGATCGTGTCGGTCATCACGAGCTCCTCGATGGGCGAGGCCTTCAGGCGGGCGATGGCCGGCCCGGAGAGGACGCCGTGGGTCGTGTAGGCGAAGACGCGGCTGGCGCCGTGCTGCTTGAGCGCGCCGGCCGCCTCGGTGAGCGTCCCCGCCGTGTCCGCCATGTCGTCCACGAGGATCGCCGTCCGGTCGCGCACGTCGCCGATGAGGTTCATGACCTCGGAGACGTTCGGCTGGGTGCGCCGCTTGTCGACGATCGCGAGCGGGCAGCCGAGCCGCTTGGAGTAGGCCCGCGCCCGCTCCACGCCGCCCGCGTCGGGCGAGACGATGACCGCCTCCCTCGGATCCGTGAAGCGCTTGCGGATGTGGTCGAGCAGCACCGGCGCCGCGTACAGGTGGTCGAAGGGGATGTCGAAGAAGCCCTGGATCTGGCCGGCGTGCATGTCCATCGAGAGGACGCGGGTCGCGCCGGCGGCGGTGACGAGATCGGCCACGAGCTTCGCGGTGATCGGCGTGCGCGGGGCGACCTTCCGGTCCTGGCGCGCGTAGCCGTAGTACGGGATGACCGCGGTGATGGAGCCCGCGGAGGCGCGCTTGAGCGCGTCGATCATGATCAGCATCTCCATCAGGTGGTCGTTGACCGGCGTGCAGGTCGACTGGACGACGTAGCAGTCGAGGCCCCGCGCGTTCTCGCCGATCTCCACCTGCGTCTCTCCGTCGGAGAAGCGGCTCACCGACGCGCGGCTCTGCGGCACCTCGAGGTAGGCGCAGACGGCGCGCACCAGGGCGGGGTTGCTGTTGCCGGCGAAGACCTTGATGTCTTTCAAGTCGGACGCGATCACGATGGGCTCCTCCGACGGCGGACTCTACCCGTTCGAACCGTTCCCGTCCCCTCCCCCGCTCCCGAGCGGCCTCTGGGCGGCGACGGCGCTCCTGCCCCCCCGTTCCAGCTCACGGTCGTACTCCGCGAGGACGGCCTCCTCCAGCCACGCGCGGGTGGGCGCGTTGAGCGGGTGGGCGATGTCCCGGTACGTGCCGTCCTTACGGCGCTTGGCGGGCATGGCGACGAACAGCCCCTCGCCGCCCGCGATGACCTTGATGTCCCGCACGACGAAGCAGGCGTCGAGGACGATCGTCACGTAGGCCCGCAGCCGGTCCTCGTCCTGCGCGTTCGCGAGAAAAACCTTGATGTCCGTGATCTCCATGTCGGCTGCCCTCCCTCGTGCCTCTCCTTCCGCCATCTCCCGCGCGTCATCCGAGGATCCGGACGGCGCCGGGCCGCGCCGCAGGCCGCGTGACGAGGAGCGTCTCCCCGGGGCGGCGGAGGAACCGGGCCGCGGCCAGGCGGGCTTCGCGCGGACCTCGGAAGAGGCCGAAGCAGGTGGAGCCGCTCCCGCTCATCGCGACTCCGCAGGCCCCGGCCTGCGCGAGGCGCGCGAGCACCGACCGCAGCTCGGGGCGGGTCCGCACGACGCCCGCTTGCAGATCGTTTCGCAGCATGGCGGCCACGGTCTCTACGGTCAGGACCGCCTCGTCCTCGCGTGACGGCCCCCCGTTGCTCCACGGGTTAACACTCGGGCGGGATCGTGTCAACCGGGAGGGGCGCCACGCGGCATACGCGGAGGCGGCGCAGATGCCGAAGGGCGGCTTCACGAGGAGCAGGCCGAGCGGCGGCGGCCGCGGGGCGGGCTCGACCGTCTCCCCTCGCCCCGAGACCCAGGCCGGACGGCGGGCGAGGAAGAACGGCACGTCCGAGCCGAGCCGTTCGGCGAGCCCGGCGAGCCCCTCCGGGTCGTCGATCTCCGCGAGGCGGGCGAGGCCGAGCAGGGTCGCCGCCGCGTCGCTCGACCCGCCGCCGAGTCCGGCCGCGACCGGGACGCGCTTGTCGAGCCGGAGGCGGGCGCCGGCCGGGCGGCCGTAGCGGGCGATGAAGTCCGCGGCCGCGCGGTAGGCGAGGTTCTCGGGCCCGTCGAGCCCCTCGGCCCCGGAGACCTCGAGGCGCAGGCCGCGCGGCGCCCGCTCGACGCGGAGCCGATCGGCGAGGGCCAGCGGGACCATCCAGGAGCGGATCTCGTGGAAACCGTCGGGGCGGTTCCCCAGCACCGCGAGGACGAGGTTGATCTTCGCGGGCGCCGGGACGAGGACGGCACGGGGGGCGGCCACCAGCCGGGCGCCGCCCTACTTCAGCGCGCTCGCCAGCTCGGCGTACAGGTGCACCGCGCTCGCTGCCGCCTTCTCGAAGTCGGCGATCGACATGCTCTCGTTCTCGGAGTGGGGATTGGAATACGGGTCCTCGACCCCGATGAGCAGCGCCGGGACGCCGCCCAGCTCGCGGGCGAACGGCTCGACGAAGGGGATCGATCCCCCGCTGCCGATCAGCACCGGCTCGCGCCCGTAGCCGGCCGTGAGCGCCCGCAGGCAGGCCTGGAAGGCCGGATGGCTCGTGTCGGTGTGCCACCAGCCGGCGATCGACTCGGGGTGGACGTGGACCTCCACCCCCCAAGGGGGCGATTTCGTGAGCGCCGCGATGAGGGCGTCGCGCGTCTGCACCGGGTCCATGTCCGGGACGATCCGGACGCCCACCCGGGCCCAGGCGCTCTCGTTGATCACGTTCCGGGCGTCCTTGCGCGAGCTGGCCTCGAAGGCGTTGATGGCGAAGGACGGCTGCCTCCAGTTGGTCTCCCAGGGGTGCCGGCCGCCGAGCACGCGGGTCCCGGGCAAGAGGCCCGCCTGCGCGCGGAAGTCGTCCAGGGTCCCGGGCAGCCTCTCGATGCTCGCCCGCTCGAAGGCGGCGAGCGGCCGCACGCGGTCCGGCAGGCCGGGGATGGCGAGGTTCCCCTCGGCGTCGACGAGCCCGGCGAGGATCCGGGCGAGCGCCAGGGTCGGGTCGGGCACGGGTCCGCCCCACATACCGGAGTGGAGCGGCCTCGCCATCGACCGGACCTCGACGTCGACCGCGACGAGCCCCCGCAGGGCGGTCGTGATCGAGGGCAGGCCGGTGTCGAAGTTGCCGGTGTCGGTCAGGACGATCGCGTCGGCCGCCAGGAGGCTGCGATGCTCCCGGAGCAGCGCGCCCAGGTGCGCCGAGCCGATCTCCTCCTCGCCCTCGACGATCACCTTGATGTTGATCGGGAGCTTCCCCGTCCCGGCGAGCCAGCCGTCGATGGCCGCCGTGTGGACCACGATCCCCGCCTTGTCGTCCGCGCTTCCGCGCCCCCAGAGGCGGCCGTCGCGGACGACCGGGTCGAAGGGCGGCGTCGTCCAGCGGGCGGAGTCGCCGGCGGGCTGGACGTCGTGGTGGGCGTACAAGAGGAGCGTCGGCGCGCCCTTGGCATGCCGGTGCTCGCCGAAGACGTACGGGTGCGCGTCCCCGACCTCGATGAGCCGGACGTTCGCAAGCCCCCTCCGGCGCAGGAGGGCGGCGACGGCCTCGGCGCTGCGCCGGACCTCGGCGGGAGGGAAACCGGCGAAGGAGACGCTCGGGATGCGGACGAGATCCTGGAGATCCTGGAGCGCTTGAGGGCGCTGGCGCTCCAGGCGGGTCAGGGCTTGGTCGAGGTCGCTAACGGCCATTGGGGCCTCCATGGGCGAAGGGGCGGCAAGCCTATGCCAGCTCTCCCGCGTGTCAAGCGAAGCGCGTGACGAGCTCAGGGCCTCGGACAAGGTCGCCAGAGACCGCGCGCGGCAGAATCCGTTCCCGTTCCCGAGCAACGTTCCGGAAGCCGCGTGCCCGATGAGGTTCGGGGCCTCGGGTATGGGTGTGGGAGCGGGCGGTCGACCCCGGCCGACCTGAGCCGGGGCCCTGCGATTCTGCCGCTGTCGCTGCTGCCCGCTGCCGCTCGGGGTGCTGCCGGCGTTGCCCGGCGTGGCGGCGATCGCTGCCCGGGAGGAGCTGTCGAGCGCTGATCTCGGCCTGTCGACCGCTGGTCTCGCCCGGACGACCGCTGGTCTCGCCCAGACGACCGCTGGTCTCGCCCAGACGAGCGCTGGTCTCGCCCAGACGACCGCTGGTCTCGCCTAGACGGCCGCTCGTCTCGCCTAGACGGCCGCTGGTCTCGCCCAGACGACCGCTGGTCTCGCCCAGACGACCGCTGGTCTCGCCCAGACGACCGCTGGTCTCGCCCAGACGACCGCTGGTCTCGCCCAGACGGGCGCTGGTCTCGCCCAGACGGCCGCTCGTCTCGCCCAGACGGCCGCTCGTCTCGCCCAGACGGCCGCTCGTCTCGCCCAGACGGCCGCTCGTCTCGCCTAGACGGCCGCTCGTCTCGCCCAGACGGCCGCTCGTCTCGCCTAGAC